>JAKEEN010000227.1 GCA_022616575.1 Flammeovirgaceae bacterium | reverse complement strand
TCCTTTCCAATCTTTATCTGCTTTGGTAATTACGATTTCAAATTCTTTATCGGGTATACACTTTGTAACTAACGCTTTCCATTCGTAAGATTGGCCAAAGCCCAACTTATATTCTTTACCTATGGCGGCCTCTCCAATTGAATTTTTTGTCCACCACTTGTCCAATCCTGAAGGAGTGCTTACATCTTCGAAGACTTTATCAGGTGAAGCTTTGATGAAGAAGTCTTGCATGATATCAGGCATGGCTATGTCTCTTTAGAAATTGTTATTCTCGATACAATAAGGAAGAAAAAAACAAGGCCGGATAGTATTATGGGTGGTAAAAAGGTAAACACGGCCATCATCGTAAAGCAAATTCCAAACACTAATAGGTTAATGTTTATCACACCTGTTATTGTTTCTTTTGACAGGTTTTGCTTTATCAAATACCAGTTAAGGAGACCACCAAGCAAACAGACCAAGGAGAAGCAAGAGCTTAAGGCCAGAGTAAGCTCACTCATGGAACGAAAAAATCCACCTCCAAAGTCAAACTCATAAGTTGACATCAAATCAAAAATCTGCTTTTCTGTTTCGTTGTTAGGAGGGGGCTTCAAAAAAAGAGTAACCGTGTGAACAAATGCAGTGATAAATTGGAATACTGCAGCAGTTTTAAGCCACTTGATATATTTCATAAGTAGTGCCATTAATTATTTAGGACACGTAAATAGTGAGAACATTAATTCATCGAATGCAGAGCAATTCGATTCCCCTCCGTATCTATAAAAATAGCGAAATACCCATACTCAGGGGAGATTCGTGTTTTGTTTACCACAACGGAACCGCCAGCATTTTCAATTCTGTTTGCAATTATTTGTAAATCATTTCCCCCATTCAAGTAAAGCAGTGGTCCTGATTCGCTCGGTTGATTACTTTCACTTTTTACTATGGCCCCTGAAACGTTTGTTCCATCAGATGGGAGGAACCCCATTTTCATATCCATCATATCGGTTTCTTCAATCTTTGCATCAAGAATTTTTGCATAGAACTTTACTGCCCGTTTGAAGTCAACAGCAGGTATCTCAAACCAATTAATAAGATTTTCCATAGATATTTACATATTAGGTATAGTTAGTAACGAATTGAGGAATAAATCACTAATTTTCTATTGGCGAAAATTGACAAAATGAGAATTGCAGTTTTCGCTTACTTACCGGCATTGAGATTGAGTGCTGGTTTTAGCCCTTGTGGAAGATTCTTTGGGAAATCACTCCAGTCTACAGGTTTAACTTCAAGACTGTATTTTAAGAATGGCAACACCACAGAGCCCCATGCTTCTATAAAGTAATTGTACACTTCATCCCATTCCTTGCCTTCACCCCAGCCAGTTTGATGTAGTGAAATCTGCGTCTTGTTTTCTGAAAGCTTGTTAAAGCGAAGTACAACTAAAGTTCGGTGCTTTCTAATCTCTGGAAATTGCGGAGGAGCATCCCAAGTAAAGCTCAACATTCGTTTGTCTTGCATGGCCATGATGTAATTTCCCTCTGCTCCTCGCTGGCCAGCAGGTGCATCTGGCATAAAGTAAATGTCGTACTGACCTAATGGTTTGGGATCAATCAAACATCCTGGAGCAAAGAACTTACTTGTACCTTCAGGTGTTAACCACGAACTCCAAACTTTTTCTATCGGAGCATTGATTTCTATAGACAGTTTGATTGACTTTTCCATTGTGATTTTTGTTGCCGTCTGTGCATAGGTTATGTTACTCGCTCCGGACAACAATAGAATGCAAACCAAAGCGCACCATGCATTGGCTGACGAATGAAGTTTTGATACTGCAAGCATATGGGTTATGTTTTGATGTTATGGTTAATTGAACTTTTGCATCGGCTTTGCATGATGACGAACTGAAAAAGCAAAAGGGGACAAGAAATTCCATTTTATTAATCCAAGAACATGGTGAGAATTGACAATTTTGTAGACCTGATTACTTCTTTGCCAGCTTGAAATCGAAATTATGTGTTTGCTTTACACCTTGTTTATCCTCTTGGACAAGAATTACTTTAAGAGTCTCATCTGAATCTCGGATAAATGACATTTGCTCTTTTTTGTCAGAGCTTTCGAAGATTGCAATGTTCTTTTGGAGCGAAACCAATGGATACTCATACGGTTTATCTTCCCATGCTACGTTTCCTGGTGCGAAATGATGCAGTTTCATGACTGGTGCAGTTTCTGAGTTCTCTATTACTATAAATTCATAGAAAGTCACTTTACCATCTTTAATACATCTATATGAGCACATCATGCTATTACCTACTGGTGCACTCCAATTTTCCTCCATATCACCCCACTTCATTGAAGTTACCCAATTGCCGGAAATGAAAGCCAGGTCAGCTACTGTTGCCTTAAGATCTGATTGGGCATAAGCAAAATCCGGGGCTGTCATTATTCCAGTTACAAACAAGAAAGTATTTAATAGCTTATTCATCTTTTAGGACGTATTAGAACTGTTTTAAAGTCATGTAACTCCCATTTAATTTCTGTACCTCTGTTTTTTGAATTTCTCTTTCGTGCTTCTGCGCAATCTTTATTTAAATGACCCTCAAATACTTCGAACAGGCTTTTAAACGTTCACCACATACTCACTTTTGTGCTTAATAAACCACTCATTGCTAATGTTAAATGAGTTGTTTATCAAGTAAAATTACTATTGTTGCTTTATCAGGGTATTGCGAGCAAATTCTTTCCAAGTACCATCCTTGCTCTGAATGGAATCAACTATTTCTATTGAACTATCGTTAACAAATTTATAAACAGTTTTACCGAGCTTAACGCCTGGGGTACCCCACGTTACATTCATTGCAATACCGTCAAATTCTGCGGTTATTGGGTGAAGCTCCCCATTTGAATCAAACCAAGTGGCTTGGTAGGTTCCTTCACTGAGGAATCTATAATAAGCAACTCCTTCAAAGACCCGATCGTTTCCTTCCTTTGGATGCATTATAATTTTGTAATTAAGATGAAAGAACTTTCCTTGCAATGAAGGTTGCCATATCATTGTCACTTCGGATGGCATACCGAATGAAGTACCAGATGCTTTCCAAGTACCAGCAACTTTGCTAAAAAAAGGTGGGATTACTTGATCAACAGAGTAAGCGTTGTTTTTGACCTGTGAGAGCGCAGTCATAGGTCCAAACACTAAAAAACATGCGCACAGACAAATATTTTTCATTTCATTCTCGTTTAGGTGTGCCAGATCATTGATTAAATAGTATGACGAATTAGCGAGCTTAAAATAGACATGAAAGCAAGATATGTTTATATATATTTTTTGGTGAAAATTGACTTTTTTCAACCTCAGCCGTATTAGAAAGTTAAGCTTTCTATTCGAATCAATTTTAATTGTGTCAATTCGAACGACTTTTGGATGGGTCTCTTCCCTTGTGCATGTAAATCTTTAAGATACTGTAGGTGATCCTTTACAATTTGTGCTTCCTCCGGAGTTGCATCCTGTTCAAAGGTTTGGCGTTGGAACCGGAATATTACTATATGATGTGATGTTTGAGGTTGTTGTTTTGAACTGACGCTATCTGAAACGGTTGTTTTCTTTTTTGTCTGACCAATTGTTTCTGTGGTCAACAGCAAGAGAACGGATATTAACAAAAAGTAAATTCTTTTACTTGTCATAAATAGTTGTTTAAGTATTGAAGTATGACGCAGACCAACGGAGAGAGGGAGACAAAACTTGGGTCAATTACTGGTCCGGAGTTTGGTGAAAATTGACTTTTCCTATCGTTCAATCTCCTCTAAGCATCACTTTTTGGAGATGGAACATTACGTCCGGTGCAGACCGTACACGGTTGCAAAGTATGACAATGAAAAGATCAAGCTCAGGAAAGAATCTGAATTCGCTGCTTACTCCCTTGACGTTGCCACCGTTGTGACCGTAACTCAAGTAATTAACTGACAAGCCTTCAACACCATAACCGTAAAATGAAGTTTTGCTGGATGTGACGGTATCGGAAGCCAATGTCTTCAGCCACCCGTTGTGAAAAAGTTTCTTACCCTGCAGCCCATCAAATAATTTCAACAAATCGCTGGTAGTTGAATACAGGCCTCCCGAAGGAGAGCCAGAACGATCTGGTTGAAACCGATACGTAAACCAACGCGTTGGTTTGTACAGATCCTTATAGTGTGAATAACCAAACATCGTTGTGTCTGCGAGAAAGTTTGTTTGGCGCATTCTAAGCGGGTCTAAAATATTTTTTTGAATATACTTTCTATATGACATTCCGGTAACGCGCTCGATGATTACCCCCAGGAGATCATATTCTTCATTTGAATAGTCGAACTTATTCAAAGGCTTAAAGTGAGGCCTGCGGTTTTCATTGAGACTGTCGATGTATTTTAACTGAAGCTTCAATAATTCACCGAGGCTATTAGCACCAGTAAGTTCTTGTCTGTACCCGGGGCTGTCATCCAATTCAATGCCTGATGTGTGCAGGAGTAAATGCCTGACGGTTACCTGTTGTGAGATGTCTAATGGATATTCCTTAACGAATTTCGAAAGAGGATCCGATGCCTTTACTGATCCCTGATTGATCAGTTGAGCGACAGCGATACCGGTGAAT
>JAKEEN010000031.1 GCA_022616575.1 Flammeovirgaceae bacterium | reverse complement strand
ATAATAACGACAGGGACTGAAAGGATCGAAGACCAGATGGTTCGTTGTTTTAATTCAATGTATTGCTTGCGTTGAGCCTCTTCCTTAATAGCTTGAGGATCTTCAGTATCAATTACCAAATCATAGCCGATTGATCGGACAGCATTTTGAAGGTCACTGTTTTTAGCCTGGTGCGGATCAAATTCTACCCATGCGGTTTGATTGGCAAAGTTTACTGAAGCTTCTTTCACCCCCGGTGTAGCTTTCAGCATAGACTGCACACTTACAGCGCAAGCCGCGCAGGTCATCTCAAGTACGGGGAATGATTTCTTAACAAATTGATCACCGGAAATTTTTGAAGTCATAATTTCTGGATTTACCTACTCAAGTATACTGCCTGATGCCTTTTTGAGTTTTACACTATTTCAATTTTAGGTTACATAATTGCGGAAAAACGCAAATGTCTAAGTGTATAAAAGTCTATAAGGATTTAAGTTGGACTATTTAACGCTATCCAACGGCTTTCTTACTTTATCCACTTCATGAAATTTCTTCAACTCAGACGGAGTCATGCCTGTGATTTTTTTGAACTGGGCAGAAAGGTGGGCTACACTGCTGTAACCAAGGCGGGTGGCGATTTCACTCAGATTAAGTTCATCATAGAAAAGGAGTTCTTTAGCTTTTTCAATTTTTTGCCGGATAATGTATTGTTCAAGTGTGATGCCTTCAACGGATGAAAACAAGCTGCTTAGGTAATTGTATTCGTAGTGCATTTCATCGGCCAAAATTTTTGACCAATTATATTTTCTATCGACCTGCTTACTGTGATGAACTTGTTGAATGATTTTGCTCTTGATTCCTTCAATCAACCTTGCTTTGCGGTCATCAATGCGCTCGAAACCTAAAGACTTCAAGGCAGTGTCAAGCTCTGTAAGTTTATCGGTTGGAATTGATTCTTCCTGTATTACAACTTCGCCCAGGGCTACCTTTTCCGGGTGAAGTCCGGCTTTTTCAAATTCCTGCTTTACTGCCATGATACACCGATGGCAGACCATATTTTTGATAAACAGATTCATTTTCTACCGATCATGCCTAAGTGTGTGTGTTTAAAACTATCCGGAAATTTAAGACCATAACCAAAAATTCTATCCATAGAACTGTGCCCGAATAACAAAATACCAGCAAACATGAGTTCACTGCTGGTAATATAAAGACCCAAAAGGAAACAATGAGAGCAATTCCCTTATGGTGGAAGAGATTATAAGAAATAGCGCCAATCCGAGTGTTGATAAGGTATCCAAGCATTCCTATATCTGGGGAGACCAATAATGCCCAAAATATCCACCACTCAAATGGAAGGAGCGAATTCAGATAAATAGAGAGCCCAAACATGGCCGCTTCTTCAAGGCGCAAAAGTTTATTCATTATTAGAGATTTGATTATTGGAAATGTATTAAAATTCCTTCTGTATTTTTTACATTTACCGCCATTTTAAAGGATTTATGACCGAAGAGAAGAGTTTAAATTTCATCGAAGAGATTGTTGAGAACGACCTGAGCTCAGGGAAGTATGCCAGCATTGTTACCCGCTTTCCACCTGAACCAAACGGGTATCTGCATATTGGTCATGCAAAAAGCATTTGCCTGAATTTTGGACTTGCTTTAAAATATGGAGGAAAAACCAACCTTCGCTTTGACGATACTAATCCTGTAACTGAAGAAACTGAATATGTGGAGAGTATCAAAGATGACATTCGCTGGCTCGGATTTAAGTGGGCTAATGAATTTTACGCCTCTGATTACTTCGATCAACTTTATGAATTTGCAGTTAAGCTGATTAAAAAAGGCCTCGCCTATGTGGATGACAGCACGAGTGAAGAAATTGCTGAACTAAAGGGTACACCTACAACGTCAGGTAAAGAAAGCCCTTACCGGAACCGTTCTGTCGAAGAGAATTTAAAACTCTATGAAGAGATGAAGGCTGGCAAATTTAAAGATGGGGAAAAAGTATTGCGTGCAAAAGTGGACATGGCGCATGTAAATATGTTAATGCGCGATCCGATTATCTACCGTATTAAGCATGCGCATCATCATCGCACAGGCGATACGTGGTGTATTTACCCAATGTATGATTTTGCGCATGGGCAAAGTGATGCCATCGAAAAGGTAAGCCACAGTATTTGCACGCTTGAGTTCGTTCCCCACCGTGACCTATATAACTGGTTGATTGAGAAGCTTGAGATTTATCCTTCTAAACAATATGAGTTTGCACGTCTCAACATGACCTACACCATGATGAGCAAGCGAAAACTCTTGCAATTGGTGAATGAAAAAATTGTAAGTGGATGGGATGACCCGCGAATGCCAACACTGGTGGGTGCAAGAAGAAGAGGGTATACGCCTGAAGCTTTCCGTGATTTCTGTGATCGGATCGGTGTGGCCAAACGTGATAATTTGATTGACATCAGCCTATTGGAGTTTTGCCTGCGGGAACATCTCAACAAAATAGCATTACGAAGAATGGTAGTATTCGATCCTGTGAAAGTGGTGATCACTAATTTTCCAGAAGGAAGAACAGAAATGCTTCCAAGCGAGAATAATCCGGAAGACACAAACAGCGGAATCCGTGAGTTGCCATTCTCTCGCGTGCTTTTCATTGAGAAAGATGACTTCATGGAGAATCCAGCAAAGAAATATTTCCGATTGGCGCCCGGTCAGATGGTGCGGTTAAAGAGTGCCTATATTATAAAATGTAAAAATGTTGTAAAAGATAGTGCAGGCAACATTACCGAACTGCATTGTACGTATCTTCCTGAAAGCAAAAGTGGAAGTGACACTTCAGGCCTTCATGTGAAGGGCACGATTCATTGGGTTAATGCATTAACCGCTTTACCAATTGAGGCTCGCTTATACGACAGGCTTTTTACCGCTGAAGACATGAGTGCCATCGAAGGGGATTTTAAAGAGCACATTAATCCTGATTCGCTCAAGATTCAGCAAGTTTACGCTGAACCTTCATTAGCCAACGCAAGCACGGGGCAATCATTCCAGTTTTTGCGAATGGGTTATTTCTGCCTTGATAAAGATTCTTCATCAGAGCAGCTAGTGTTTAATCGCACGGTTACGCTGAGGGATACCTGGGCGAAATCAGTTAAGTGAAGGTTGCTCGTTGATTGTTGTTCGTTGATCGTTGTTAATTTTTTGGAGTCTGAACAACGAACGACTAAGAACTAACAACGAATTTCCGGTACCACCATTGAAAAACGACCAGCCCCCAGATGCGGGCATGGACATCACCCGGGTTAGATGAGAAAAGCCGATCGGTCAGTCTTTTAATTTCAGGATAGTAAAATATACCCTGCTCATGAATAAACTTTTCTGAGAGAAGTTCTGTAATGAGTGACTTCATCTCACCTCTGAACCATTTTAGCAAAGGCACTTCAAATCCTTTTTTGGGCCGATTATAAAGTTGTTGGGGAAGGATATCACGAAATGCATCTTGAACCAGACGCTTTCGCATGCCCCCGTTAATTTTATATTTCGCTGGTAGACTAAAGGCAAAGTTGACGACCTCGTAATCAAGAAAAGGAACGCGGACTTCCAGGCCATTAGCCATACTCATTAAATCCACTTTAGTCAGCATATCATTTGGCAAAACCAATTGCATGTCCGTAAAAAGTATATCATTGATATTTTCTTTTTCGGGTATGTGCTGTAAAATGTTTTTCCGTCTTGGCACAAATTCATTCAGCCACCTATTGATGCGAAGGTCAGGATGCAGCATGTTTAATGTTTCTTCTTTGGTTGCAAACCCGGCCCATCGCCAGTAACGATCTTGAGCTGATAATTTCATGCCTTCACCAAACCGATCGAGCTGTCGTATCTTATTCGAGAAAGAACTGTTTCTGGATTGAGGAAGCATTTTCCAAAGAGGACGCAATGAACCTACCAGGGTTTCCTTCCAGCCTTTGCTGAAGATTTTTTGGAAGGCTGCATGCTTGTTGTATCCGGCTAATAATTCATCGGCACCATCGCCAGACAAAGCAACGGTTGCATGTTTGCGTGTTTCCCGGCTGAGAATATAAACGGCAATGGCTGATGAATCCGCAAATGGTTCATCGATATAATCTAATATGGAGTGGACGTGTGCGTACAAGTCATTATTGGTAAGGGAGAAGACGGTATGTTCCGTCTTTAGTCTTTTTGCAACCAGTCTCGCATAATGTGTTTCATCAAAAAACTTTTCATCGCGATAGCCAATGGAAAATGTATGAAGATCAGGTTTATGTTTGCTGGCCAGAGCAGTAACAACAGAGGAGTCAATTCCCCCGCTTAAAAATGAACCTAACGGCACATCAGCCACTAACCTGCGGGTTACTGAAGCTTCAAGAAGTTGTTTGAATTTCTCTTTAGTATCCTCGTATGGTAAGGAATTTAATTCAGCTCCGTCACGGTTGTACGGAATTTCGTAATACTTTTTTACTTCTAATTTTTGCCGGCTGACAACTGCGTAGTGACCGGGCAATAACTTCTTAATGTTGGTGAAGATGGTGTCCGGTGCGGGAATGTAATTGAGCTGGAGATAGATGTAGAGGGAATTGTAATCGATACTTTTTTCGATCCCATACTTGAGTAGCGACTTCATTTCTGAAGCAAAAAGAAACTTATCATCATCAACATGATAAATGAGTGGCTTAATGCCATACCTGTCGCGGGCCAGGAAGAGCGTCTGTTCCTGTTTGTCGTAAACACAGAATGCAAAAAAGCCATTGAGCCGATGGAGGCAATTTTCTTTTTCGAGAATGTAGAGTTTAAGGAGCACTTCTGTATCTGATTGAGATTGAAAATGAATCCCCTTTGCTTCCAGCTCTTTTTTTAATTCCCGGTAATTGAATATTTCTCCGTTTAAAAGAATACAAAAGCGGTTCTGTTCATCCCACATGGGTTGATTGCCCGCAGCACTGGTATCAATGATAGAGAGTCTGCGGTGACCAAGCCCTACGAACTGATCGTGATAAATATCTTGAAAATCCGGACCCCGTTTTTGCAGTGCCATGGTAGCTGCAGTAACATTGATCATGTTGAGCTTGCCAACAACATTAAACGCAAAAATACCAGTGATGCCGCACATACAATTTTTTTTGACGGACGTAAAGTTAAAAATACCGTAATTAGTGACGATGAAAAAAGAAACTTTACTATTTCATGAAAATTCCGAGACTTTAACGTTGGGTGTGGAGCTGGAACTTCAAGTACTTGATCGTCAAGCTTTATTGCTTACTCCCAGAGCGCATGAAATTATCGATCACCTGTCTGTACCTCAATTGAAACATGAATTTTTTCAAAGCACCCTTGAAGTTATAACGGGTATTTGTAAAGATGTTCATCAGGCCGAGAGAGAACTCTTTGCAAATATTCAACAAGTAAAGAAGGCTGCTGAAAATCTCAACTTAAAAATTTCGTCAACCGGCACACACCCTGAAGCAGATTATCGGGATCGATTGGTTACCCCTTCACCGCGATATCATGAATTGATGGATAGAAACCAATGGATCATTCGCAGGATGGCGGTTTATGGAATGCATATTCATATTGCTATGAGGGCCGGAGATGAGTGTATTCGCTTTCATAATTTCTTTTTGAATTTCGTTCCTCATTTAATTGCATTGTCTGCCAGCTCACCATTTTGGCAGCGTATGCAAACAGGCTTGGCTTGCTCACGACCCACCATGTATGAGTCGATGCCAACATCGGGCATGCCGTACATCGTAAAAAAATGGAAATCGTTTCAAAATTTATATAAGTCATTGGTGAGAACGGGCTCTATTGATAGTATGCGCGATTTGTGGTGGGACCTACGGCCGAGTCCAAAGTACGGTACATTAGAGTTGCGTATTTGTGATGAACCGGCTACCCTGCAAGAAGCGATGGCCATTGTTGCCT
>JAKEEN010000226.1 GCA_022616575.1 Flammeovirgaceae bacterium | reverse complement strand
CCCCTTTGATTTCATATAGTCAATGAAGGCGTTCTTTTTGAGCGATGAAAGCTTCAGTGTTCTCAGAATATTGCCCGATATCAAATCATCATAGTATACATTCAATTGTCGTAAATGGTTATCAAGCGAATGCGCAAAGGAATTTAAGTCATTTGGCTGGTTTGCAAATTCAACTAACCACTCATGATGAGGTAATCCTTCTGAGGGTGTAACCTGTGGCGCTACTGTAAACTCAACCAGCGCAGCTTCAGGAAATTTTTCCATAGTGAGTTTCATCGCCTTCTCCACTTCTTCACCAATTACGTGCTCGCCAAAGGCCGAAATAAAATGCTTGATTCTGCCGGTGACTAAAAGACGATATGGGTTTTTAGAAATAAATTTTACCGTATCTCCTATTGAATAGCCCCACAAACCCGCATTACTATTGATAATCAGTGCATAATTTTTATTGAGTTCTACTTCCTCGATGGAAAGCCTCCTTGGATTTTCATTGAAGTATTCTTCTGTTGGAATAAACTCAAAGAAGATACCACTGTTTAGTAACATTAATAATCCCGGCTCAACTTGCGAATCCTGGTAGGCTATAAATCCTTCTGATGCCGGATAGGTTTCTATGGAAGGAATTCTCTTACCGATCGATTCTTCCAGCTTGGCGCGATACGGTTCAAAGTTTACACCTCCGTAAACAAACATTTCAAAGTTTGGAAACACATCTTTGATCTTCTTACCGGTGCGCATCTGAATACGATCAAAATACATTTGCACCCAGGGCGGAATACCCGAAATCAAGGTCATGTTTGCCTGAATGGTCTCATCAATAACTTTATCCAGTTTTTCTTCCCAATCTTCAATGATGTTAATCTGATAGCTTGGCTTTTGATTCGTGCGGAGATATCCGGGCACATGATGATTTACAATTCCTGAAAGCCTTCCGGTTTTTATTCCTGCTTTTTCATCCAACTCAGGGCTGCCCGAAAGAAAAATTAAATTACCATCTAAAAATGCTGACTTGCCGGTTTCATGAACATAGCTTAACAACGCATTCCTTGCACTGTTAATATGATTGGGAAGTGACTCTTTCGAAATCGGAATGTACTTGGTGCCCGAGGTTGTTCCTGATGTTTTAGCGAAATAGGCGGGCTTTCCCTTCCAAAGAATATCAGGCTCCCCTTTCACAACTTTTTCTATATATGGTTTTAACTCTTCATAGTCACGGACAGGTACAAGTTTCTTAAAATCTTCGTACGATTTGATGTCGTTAAAATGATGGTCTCTGCCAAACAAGGTTGGCTTACCTCCTTCAATCAAGGATTGAAATATTTTTTGCTGACTGGCGCCCGCTTTGAGCGACCACTTTTTAGTTTCTGCAGCAACATAAGCCGCAAAGGGCTTGGCTAAAACGGAACGAATACCCATGCCCGAAAGTTAGTCAATAGTCATAGTCAATAGTCAATAGCTCAATGAAAAAATCAAATCCATATGTATGTAGACTGTAAACTACGGACTATCGACTATTGACTAAAGTCTATGGACTCTCATACAACTTTTTTATACTTGCGAACATCTTTGGAAGATCAACCGTTTGAATAGTGTATGAAGACAGTTAAAATAATCATTCTTGGTTTTATTGCGGGTTTTGCCGGTGCTTTTGTTTTTTATAAGTACAAAATCGAACCCAGCCTCGCGGAAAATAATCCGGCTCAACAACAGTTTATTAGTAATCATGCAGGCTCGCTTCAAAATTTTGAATCTGCGTCAAGCCCTGTTAATACCACCCCGTCTCTTGCCCCTGTGGATTTCAGTGAAGCTGCCAGTAAAACTATCCCAAGCGTTGTTTTTATCAATAGTATTTCAAAAGGAGTAACCTATTCCTATCTCGATTGGTTTTTTGGAAATGGCTCTACAGGCTCGCAGACGCAGGTAAGCAGCGGATCGGGCGTAATTTTTTCTGCGGATGGTTACATTGTAACTAACAATCACGTGATTGAATCGGCAGAGCGTATTGAAGTGGTTTATAATAAACGTAATTATCCGGCCGAACTAATCGGAACTGATCCATCAACTGATTTAGCGGTTTTAAAAATTGACGAGAAAAACCTTCCTGCTATTGCCTTGGGCAGCGCCAAAAATGTCCAGGTTGGCGAATGGGTGATTGCTGTGGGTAATCCATTCACCCTTTCATCCACCGTTACAGCAGGCATTGTAAGTGCCAAAGGCAGACGCATTAACATAGTAGAAGATAAATTCCCAATCGAATCATTTATTCAAACTGATGCTGCCATTAACCCTGGAAATTCAGGTGGCGCGCTGGTGAATAAAAATGGAGAGCTTGTCGGGATTAACACGGCCATTTTATCAAGAACAGGTTCATACACCGGCTATGCTTTTGCCGTGCCGGTTGACATTGCTAAAAAAGTGGTGGATGATTTGGTAAAGTATGGTATCGTACAAAAAGCATTCCTTGGCGGTAGTGTTGCCGAGTATAATTTCGAAAATGCCAAGAAGTACAATATTGAATCAACCGCTAAAAATTTTAATGGCGTATTGCTCGAGAAATTAGAACGCGAAGGCGCGGCTGCACAGGCAGGATTAAAAACCGGTGACATCATCACAGAAATAAACAACACATCCATCAATAGCACCAGCGAGTTTGAAGAAGCCATCAGCTATCGCTATCCGGGCGACAAAATCAGCATCGGGTACTTACGGAACGGAAAACAAAATAGCACCAGTCTCACGTTGGTAAACAGAAATGGAGGCACCGAAATCATAAAACGGAAAATATTCAGCTCAGCCTCATTAGGTGCCCAACTCGAAGCGACAGAATATGGGGTTAAAGTATTTCGAATTAAAGATGGTGTAATCAAGGATGTAGGCGTGCCTGAAAACTTTACTATTGTTGCCATCAACCAGGTGCGCGTTAAAGATCCACAGGAGGTTATTGAGTTCTTCGAAAAATTTAAAGGAAGGGGTTATCTCTACGGGTTCAATAGTTCAAAACAGCAATTGGAGATCCGGTTCAGCTTACGCTGATTTAAAAATTTCAAATTTCAGGTTTCAATTTTTACTATAATTTGAAACCTGAGATTTGAAATTAATTAACCCTGAGTTTTAATTTTTTACCCAACTCTTCAACTGAATTTTTGAAGTTGGCATCGGTCTTCATCATGTCTTCTACCGATTCAAGGGCGTGAATTACCGTGCTATGATCACGTCCACCAAAATTTTCGCCAATGAGGGCAAGGGTAAGCTGGGTATACCGCTTGCAGAAATACATGGCTACCTGGCGTGGGATTACAATTTCCCGCTTCTTGATTTTTCCCTTGATGGATTCGAGATCAACCTTGAAATACTCAGAAACTGTCTTCTGAATAAAATCAACACTTACATCAGACTGAATTTCCTTAATAATGTTCTTCAGTACTTCCTTCGCTAAATCAAGATCAATATCTTTTTTGAAAAGGGTTGCATGGAATATGAGCGAGTTCAGCACACCTTCCATATCACGTAAGTTCGTATCGACACTGTACGCCAGGTATTCCGCAACTTCTGTTGGAATTAAAATCCCATCAGCCTGCATTTTCCGATGAATGATAGCGAGCTTAGTTTCAAAATCAGGTTCTTGTAGATCAGCTGTTAAGCCCCACTTAAAACGTGACAACAGTCTTTCCTGAAATCCTTTCAAATCACGTGGCGGGCAATCACTTGTCATAATGATTTGTTTGCCCGACTGGTGAAGCTGATTAAAAATATGGAAAAACATTTCCTGTGTTTTCTCACGACCCGCAAGAAACTGCACATCATCCAATATCAATAAGTCAACCTGCAGATAGTAATTCTGAAAATCCTGAATCTTATTATTTTGAACAGCATTCAGGAACTGATTTGTAAAATCACTTTGATCAACATACAACACAATTTTGTTAGGCATGTTGTTCCTGATCTCATTACCGACCGCCTGCACTAAGTGTGTTTTTCCTACACCAACTCCCCCGTAAAGCATCAACGGATTGAATGATGTAATTCCAGGTTTCTTTGCAACCGCCAATCCTGCAGAGCGTGCTAATCGGTTACAATCGCCTTCAATAAAATTATCAAACGAATAATTCGGATTTAATTTGGTATTGACTGTTTGCGGATTCAGCGCCTTGAAAGTGAAAGGTGAATACTCGCTAACACCATTATTTGACTGATGTCGGGCCCCGTTCGGATAATTAACTGTTACCGGAGGATTCTTGCTATTGCCACTATCCACTATCACCGAATACTCCAATCGACCGGTAGGGCCTAATACCGTATGCACCGCTTTTTTCAAAACCGGAACATAATTGTCTTCAAGCCACTCGTAAAAAAATTGTGAAGGCACTTCTATTGTTAAAATATCGCCATCGACCCGCAGGGGTTTAATTGGTTTAAACCATGTGTTGTAATTTTCTTCGCCTACACTGTCTTTTATGACATCGAGACAATCATTCCATATGGTATCAAAAGCAACTTCCATCTATAAACTTTGGGTCCGGAATTTTTATGTTTTCCGCAAAGGGAAAAGGGAGACAAAGATGTAAAAAAACGCATCAACAAAACAAGTGATTCGACCCTTGACTTTTTAGAAAAAAATGTCGTTACAAAAAAATTACATTTTAAGGCAAGCGATGATAAAATCTTAGTTAAACTTGACCCTAAAATCGATGCCAATGGCCAAAAAATCAATTCACGAGCTCTTAAAAGACACTTTCCAAGCTTCATCAAAAAAAGAATGGCAAAAGGCAGCTTCTTCTGAGATAGAAGGAAAAAATCCAAACCAAGCACTTCGTTGGAAATCTTCCTTTGGGATTGATTTCGAAGCTTATTATGAAAAGTCAGAGACTGAATTGTTAGACTATTTGAAAGAATTTCTCATTTCTCCATCCGATGAAGCTTACTTTGGACCCAGGACATGGTATAACTTGCCCAAAGTGACCGTTGCATCAGATG
>JAKEEN010000225.1 GCA_022616575.1 Flammeovirgaceae bacterium | reverse complement strand
CCCTGCAATGCCAGAGCCGATAACGGCAATTTTCTTCACGTGAATAATTTAAGATGCTTTGAAAGATACTCAATAAGACCGTTTATTATGGTTCTCATATCGGTATATTCGTAAAAGGCCTGTCAATTGGATTTTGAAATGCCAGGATTAAATTAGTTTTTTTATTTTGATTTAATACCGTTTGAAATTGACTTGCCTCATTGATTAGTGATTCGGGAATGCTTACTCAAAAAAACAAGCAGGTTATTTTAGATTGGTTTGCTGCTAACCAATGGAAACCTTTTGAGTTCCAACGTCAAGCCTGGCGGGCATACCTGGATGGTGATCATGGATTAGTGAACGCCCCAACTGGAAGTGGAAAGACATACTCGTTATTAGGCGGCATAGTATTAGAATACCTGCGCAATAAAACAAAAGTAAAAGGGGTGCAGGCTATTTGGATTACACCCATCAGGGCGCTAAGCAAAGAGATTGAGTTATCTGCAAAGCGACTTTTTGAAGGACTGGATATTAACTGGAAAGTGGGGATCAGATCGGGCGACACTTCAAGTGCTGAACGCGCAAGACAACAGAAAAATCCACCTCAACTTCTTATTACAACCCCGGAGAGTTTGCATTTGATGATGGCACAGAAGGGGTACAAAGATTTTTTTAGTCAACTGAAAGTCCTTGTTGCAGATGAATGGCACGAATTGCTTGGCTCAAAGAGGGGCGTACAGGTAGAACTTGCCTTATCTCGATTAAAAACAATTTCACCTGATTTAAAAATTTGGGGAATCTCGGCAACCATCGGAAACATGGATCAGGCCGTGGAGGCATTGCTTGGAAATTACGTTGATGAAAGAAATTATCAAATCATCAAAGCAGAAGGAATTGACAAAAAAGTAGAAGTAGTTTCCATTTTTCCGGATGATCTTGAGAAAATGCCTTGGGCGGGTCACATTGGTATTCAACTGCTCGATAAAGTGGTGGCGGTTGTAAAGCAGAGTACAAGCACGCTTATTTTTACCAATACACGATCGTTTGCAGAAATATGGTACCAGCGAATGCTTCAGGTTGCACCTGAACTTTCAGGCCTTATTGCTATGCATCACGGTTCGATCAGCCAGGAGTTACGCAGTTGGGTAGAAGATCAATTACATGAAGGAAAGTTGAAGGCAGTGGTTTGCACATCCAGTTTGGATTTGGGAGTTGACTTCAGACCTGTCGAGACTGTAATACAAGTAGGCAGTCCCAAAGGGGCAGCGCGTTGTTTGCAGCGCGCGGGTAGAAGCGGTCATCAACCGGGAGCTGTGAGCAGACTTTATTTTGTACCCACGCATTCGTTGGAACTGACAGAAGCGGCTGCTATTCGCCAGGCTATTCATGATAAAACTGTAGAAGATCGTGTTCCTTACCTGAGATCGTTTGACGTACTGGTTCAATATTTGATTACGCTGGCGGTCTCAGAAGGATTTTATCCGGAAGAAATTTTAAGGGAAGTGAAAACAACTTTTTGCTACTCGAGTATAAGCGATGAAGAATGGAACTGGTTGTTAAGTTTTATTACAACAGGAGGAAATTCTCTTGAGGCCTATGATGAGTACCGAAAAGTTGTTATCGAAAATGGATTATACAAAGTAGAGAACAAGCGCATTGCCCTTCAGCATCGTTTGTCAATTGGTACTATTGTAGGCGATGTTTCCATGCATGTGAAATTCATTTCTGGTAAATATCTGGGCACCATCGAAGAGTATTTTATATCCCGTCTCAATCCTGGTGATGTATTCTGGTTTGCCGGAAAGAACCTGGAGTTGGTGAGAGTAAAAGACATGGAGGCGCAGGTACGAAAGTCAAATCGTAAATCGGGTGCCGTACCATCGTGGCAGGGCGGAAGGATGCCTCTATCATCGCAGATGAGTGAGTTGATTCGTAAAAAATTAGATGAAGTTGTAAGAGGCGTGGAGTGTGATGAAGAATTAAAATTTCTAAAACCCTTGTTTGATCTTCAGCGGGAACGTTCTCAGCTCCCATCAGTAAACGAATTTTTGATTGAATCATTTGAAACAGCAGAAGGTCATCATATTCTGATGTATCCGTTTGAAGGACGATTTGTCCATGAAGGGATGGCTGCTTTGGTTGCGTACCGGATTTCCCAAATTACTCCGCTTACATTTTCAATCGCTATGAATGATTATGGTTTTGAACTTTTGAGCGATCGGGAAATTCCGATTGAAGAGGCTATCGAAACGGATATTCTGGGTTTACATGATTTAAGCAAAGACATTCAGGCAAGTATCAACTCTATAGAAATGGCCAGAAGAAAATTCAGGGACATTTCAGCCATTGCCGGACTGGTATTTAAGGGATTTCCAGGCAAGCAAGTTAAAACAAGACACCTCCAGTCTTCATCGCAATTGTTCTTCAACGTTTTTCATGATTATGAGGCACACAATCTATTGCTTCAGCAAGCGTATGAGGAAGTGATGGACTTTCAACTGGAAGAAGCACGTATGCGAAGAGCGCTTGAGCGGATTTCAAAGCAAAAAATAGTTTTAACCTATCCGGATATGCCAACACCCTTTGCCTTCCCGATTATGGTTGACCGGCTGCGGGAAAAACTTACCTCCGAAAAATTAGAAGATCGAATCCGAAGAATGGCAGTTGCATATTCACAGTAGGCTCCACGCACTACACACCACCAGGTAAATTGAAAATTGCTTTGGTGATGATTCAGAATATCGATCTGAAAATGAGGAAGAGAGTACCAGACATCAAAATCACCACAGGCAAAGTGAGCACCCAGGCCAATAGAATGTTTCTTACGGTATCGGCTTGCAGATTTTTAATCCCCTTGCTCGCCACCATACTACCTGCAATGCCAGAAGATAAAACGTGTGTGGTACTTACCGGCCAGCCAAACCAACTTGCCAGGCCAATGGTTGTAGAAGCCACCAACTCAGCACTTCCACCTTGTGCATAGGTAAGATGTTGTTTTCCTATTTTCTCGCCTATGGTTTTTACAATTCTTTTCCAACCTATCATGGTACCAAGTCCAAGTGACATTGAAATCATTACGATCACCCATGGTGGTGCGTAGTCAGTTGCATTGCGGGTAACCTTAAGATTACTTTCGAGTATTTTTTTGTCAGACTCGCTTAAACGTGCTTCATCATTTTTTATAATGTCTTTAATATTACGGTCCATCATCAGGATATCTCTCCTAACATTAAACCGATCATCTTTCTTAATCTGGCCGATGTCAATATGGTTTGCCAGATGCCCCTGTAAATGCTTGTTCATAACAATCGAGCTTACGAGCTTTGTGCTATCTGAGGAGGAAAGTGGTCTCGTATCAATATTGTTAATAACAAGTTCAATTTTTTTCAATGACGTCATCAAGTCTTCATTAGATGCGCGTTCATTTAATGCGAAGAAACCTGGTACAATTCCGATTAACACAAGCATAATGAGTCCAACACCTTTTTGTCCGTCATTTTGTCCGTGAAAAAAACTAACGCCTGTACAGGTAAGAATTAAAATTCCTCTCATCCAGGGTGGAGGGGGCGTGTTCTTTTTAGGTTCCTTAAACAGTTCATCGCCTTTATTGGTATTCTTTGTTGCCAGCCTTAGCAGGAACATCAGAATAATGGTAAGCGTAAAACCAAATGCCGGAGAGATAAGTAAAGACAATCCAATTTTTTGCGCCTGCCCCCAATCAACAGCTACTCCGGCCGCTTCCTGAAGGAGTGAGTAGGCAATTCCGACACCCAGAATTGAACCAATGAGTGTATGAGAGCTTGAACATGGGATACCCAAATACCAGGTTAGCAGATTCCAAAAAATGGCACTGAGAAGAAGTGCTGCAACCATTGAAATTCCATGGGCAATATTCTGATCAACCAAAGATTCAACGGGCAAAAGATTAACAATCCCCATGGCAACGGCTATACCTCCGGCAAAAACACCTAAAGAGTTCATAGTTCCCGACCAAATAACAGCTACCCAGGGCTTTAGTGAGTTCGTATAAATAACCGTGGCAACCGCATTGGCAGTATCATGAAACCCATTTACAAATTCAAAGCCGCAGGCGGCAATCAGACAAACTATCAGGAGGATGGAATAAGCCAGATCTAATTCAAACATAAAAATTAAAATGGGTAGCAATCTACGCCTTAACGGGGAGTCCTATGTTATGTAATTGTTAAGGAATGCAAGGTTAAGGTTTCGATTTTTGAAGAAAAAGCCATTGCAATAATTTTTCTTCTTTGAATGCTGGCTCCCAACTATTGTGGTCAATATCAGGATATTCAGTGTATTTTGGTTTGCCGCCAAGTCTCCGAATCTCATTTATTATTTCGCGGCTTTTTTCCACAGGAACAACCGAATCTTTAGCCCCATGAAAGCACCAGATGGGTAAGTATTTGAATGCATGAACTGTGGTTAAATCTGCACCACCGCAGATAGGAACTGCGGCAGCAAATCGTTTTGGAAAACGCGCGAGTAAATCCCACGTACCAAATCCACCCATGGAAAGTCCGGTAATGTATATTCTCTGCGTGTCAATCGGGTATTGCTTCTCAATCATACCCAGCAATTCAATAAGCCGTTGCATAGCCTGGGTAGGTTGTGACTGAAATTTGTAGGTAAAATTACTGCGATCGTAAGCTGCCCATTGATCACCAGATGGGCACTGTGGAGCCAATACGTAACATGGAAATTTTAACCGGTTATCGAGATTGATAAATAAAGGAGCAATGTACCCTAACTGGCTATTGTTGTCATTTCCCCGCTCGCCTGCCCCGTGAAGAAAAACGATGAGCGGATATTTCCTTTTGGGATCTGGAATTTTAGGTGAAAGAAGCCGGTAGGGCAGTGTATCGGTACTGGTGATGTATTGGGCGCTTCCAAATTCTATAAAATCATCTTGAGCCATAACACCGGATGTAATAAATGAAAGGAGTAAGAGAGATTTTTTTATCATTGCATGTTGATGGAAGTGGAAAGTACAAAAAATAGTGCGAAGATTTTGTTGAAAGGCGAAGAACTTGAATTGCTTTATCAACGTGCATTGTTCTGGAAAGAGAAAAGATGCCTTTTTATTACTGACCTACATCTGGGTAAAGTGAATCATTTCCGAAAATCAGGAATACCCGTACCGGCCAAGGCGAATGATAAGAATATTGAAATGCTTGTTGAACTGATTCAGCAGACGAATGCCCAGCGCATTATTTTTTTAGGCGATTTATTTCATAGTTATTATAACCCCGAGTGGGAAGTTTTTGGCGAGGTAGTTAAACATTTTGGCGGCCGGCAATTTGAACTGGTACTTGGCAATCATGATATCTTGAGCGAGCAACAGTATGTGCGCAAGAAAATTGCAGTACATACAGAATTGAAAGAAGGTCCGTTTACTTTTACACATCACCCGGTGGATGGACCTGATGAATCAGTCTATTATATTTCAGGTCATGTGCACCCAGGAGTTCGATTGCGTGGCAAAGGAAAGCAGGCGGTTACATTACCCTGTTTTTACTTTGGTGAACGCCAGGCTTTGCTACCAGCATTTGGAACATTTACCGGATTTGTACCTATCAAGCCAAAATCAGGCGACCAGGTATATGTTGTTTTTGATGGTAAAGTGATGCAGGTGGAATAACGTATTTGAATTGCGAATGATGAAAAACGAATTTACTTATTTACAAATTACGATTAACGATTAACGATTAACGATTAACGATTTTTCGATTTTGAAACCAATAATTTCTATACTTCTCGTAATGACTTGTCTCCGTGCTGCAACAGCGCAAGACACAACGCACCTTTCGCTTCTCTTTGCCGGTGATATTATGCAGCATGATTCTCAAATTGCGGATGCGTATGAAGCAAAATCAAAGACTTATGATTACTCCCAGTGCTTTCAATATGTTAAACCTTATATCGAAGCTGCAGATATTGCAATCGGAAATTTGGAATTAACGCTGGCCGGTGCGCCCTACAAAGGATACCCACAATTCAGCGCACCTGATGAATTAGCTATAGCCTTAAGGGATGCTGGATTTGATGTATTGGTCACAGCCAATAATCACAGTATGGACAGAGGGCAAAGAGGGGTGGAACGAACCATTCACATGCTCGATAGTTTTAAGATTGAACATACCGGTACGTTTATTGGTGAAACCGATCGCTTGAACAATTATCCGCTTCTGTTTGAGAAAAATAACTTCAGGATTGCCCTTTTGAATTACACGTATGGTACTAATGGCATACCTGTTACCAAACCGAACATCGTTAACTTAATTGATACAACACAGATTAAACTGGATTTGAGCGAGGCGAAACAAGACAGTGTTGATGCATCTATTGTATTTGTTCATTGGGGCTCAGAGTATCAAAGCCAGCCAAATCAATTTCAAAAATCCATTGCCGGGTTTTGCTTTAAACATGGAGCTATGCTGGTGATAGGAGCCCATCCTCATGTACTTCAGCCTATGGAATGGAGAAAAGATAAAAACCGGTTGGTTGCATATTCTTTAGGAAACTTTGTATCCGGTCAACGAGATCGTTATAAAAATGGTGGTGCGATGGTAAACGTAACACTAAAGAAAATTGCAAGCCAGGACTCTTCTAAGGTTACGATTGATTCGGCCTTCTATACATTGGCGTACGTTCATCGGACCCTCACACGCGATTATTTTATTCTCCCTATACCCTCATTTGAAAATGATACGACTGGTTTTATTAAGGGCGAGGCACCAAGACAGATGTTCAAAACGTTTATGGAGGATTCGAGAAAACTTTTCAAGAACTATAACGTGAGTTTTGATGAGTATAAAGGTCAGCCGGTTCGGAAGTCTGAAGAAGAGGAATAAAAAAGGGGGAGAATACTTTCATACCCCCCTAAACCAATTAAACATTAAAACGCCTCGGGCTGAAATATCTTTATAACTCCATCATTTTCAGAACTGACAACAAGCAGGCTTTTTCCATTGGGGCTTTCAGATGCGGGTATGTATAAAACTCCTTCGGGTCCATCACCCGTTTCGAGCAGTTGCAAAAATTCAGGTGCAGTTGGATTGGTCACATCAACGACAGCTACGGACTGAACCCGTTCCATACCAACGAAAGCAATTACCTTGTTGCCCATCCTGGCAATGGTTACGCCTTCAGGCTCAACACCTTTGTCGTCACTCCGGCCGTCATCATAATGGGATGAATTATCAACTACAAATTTCTCCAACCTGTTTTCACTGTCATAAACCAATTCTCCGGTATTACCATTCCAAATGGAAAATGATCGGGCACCGAAAGAATAGAGTTCATCATAATCTCCATCATCGTCTGTGTCTCCCAACGTATTTGTAATTCTAAGTCGTCCAAGATTGGTATTTACTTTTAGGGTAGTTGCATCCGGAAAAACAGTTGGATCAAGCGTTACACTGCTTATTCTTTTTAGTTCATTAAAACCGGTATATTCCCGTGCATCTCCTTCATTAGCCGTGATAATATAATCAACACCTCCTTGTTTGTAGCAGGTAATAGCATCGGGCAGGTACATGCCGAAAACCGGCCATGAATTTGTGAATGCTACCGAGCCGTCTTCATCGCTTGCATCGATATAGTTTCCATTAATGGAGTAATCTTTAAATCCTAAAGGAAAGATTTCAGTGATTGTTTTTGAGCTCAGGTTGATTTTGGCGATTGCATTATTTTCCTGTAGGGTAACCCAGGCAGTTTGTGAGTCATCAGAAACAGCAATATACTCGGGCTCTGTATCCTTTGCTAAGTCAGCGTCCGGACCGAACACACGATAACCGTTTTCCTGAAGTGTTGTTTGTTGTCCATTGAAAACTGTAAAGTCCAGCGTGGTTACACTAAAATTATTTTGTACGGAAATGATTGAAACAGATCCCATT
>JAKEEN010000030.1 GCA_022616575.1 Flammeovirgaceae bacterium | reverse complement strand
ATCCCTGCGCGGCGAAGAAGAAGTGACCGCGGGCGGTCCCGCCCGATCTTGAGCCGGCCCGGTCGGACTGCGCGACGATTATACGCTTTTACTCTCCTGTAAAGACTATACTGTTTCACATGAGACATTTAATATCGTTCAATGTGTATGCGGTTTCTTACTAACTAATCCACGACCCGATCAAGATTCGATCGGCAAATATTACCAGTCAGAAGATTACATTTCTCATTCATCATCGGGCAAGGGGCTCATCAACAAAATTTACCTTCAGACCAGGAAATACACACTTCGCTGGAAATTGCGGTTAGTGAAAAGCTATTCAAGCGGCAATAAGATTCTTGATGTTGGATGCGGAACAGGTGATTTTCTACAAACCTGTATGCAAAGTAATTTTCAAGTATCTGGCGTTGAGGTTTCAGCAGGGGCACGAATGATTGCTGAAAGAAAAACTGGTAAAAATATAGTCAGGCAACTCCGCGATATAAATGAGACTTCATTTGACCTTATTACGCTTTGGCATGTGTTAGAGCATGTGCCTGATTTGAATCAAACACTTGTAACCCTAAAAGAAAAACTCTCAGACAATGGAAGGCTTTTCATAGCCGTTCCCAATTATGCAAGTTACGACTGTCAGGTGTATTCAAAATTTTGGGCGGGCTACGATGTGCCCCGGCATCTTTGGCACTTCGATCAGAACACTATGAAAGCATTGCTAACGAAGAATACCTTAATCCTTGAAAAAACGATCGGCATGAAATTAGATGCCTTTTATATCTCCATGCTGAGTGAAAAATATAAGCGAGGTCAATTATCCGTTGGTGGATTAATTAGTGCTGTCTTTAACGGATTGATATCTAACTTGAAGGCGATGAGTACCGGTAATTATTCAAGCCTCATTTACATTGTGAAAAAGTGATGAAGAGAATTCTTCCCTTTGTGTTTCTATTAATGGCGGCCTGTGCAAAGCAGACTATGCCAGGAGGAGGACCGAAAGACGAAAAGGCACCAGAACTTGTCTCATCCATCCCGGCAAATCAATCTGTCAATTTTAAAGGCAGCAAACTCGAATTGGTGTTTAATGAATGGATCTTTCTAAAGAACCCAAAGGAACAAATCATCATTACACCGAGGGTTTCAGAAAACTATAAAGTCACTTCAAAAAAAAATAAACTCACTCTTGAGTTTGAAGAACCCTGGCAGGACAGTACCACGTACACTATTAACTTTCGAGATGCAGTTCAGGATAACACGGATGAAAAAAATACCGCGGCTAATTTAAGTTTCGCGTTTAGCTCAGGTCCTTATATTGACTCATTAAAAATTGAGGGAACAATTATAGAGCTTCTAAAAAACAAACCCGTTGAAGAAGCAACTGTTGCGCTGGTACAGGCTGCGGACACGTTTGATATTTACAAACACAAACCCGAATGGCTTACGCGTACCGATAAATCCGGAAACTATACAATTGAAAATCTTAAACCGGGCACATACCTGCTTTACGCTTTCACAGATAAAAACAGAAACTCAGTTGTTGACAGCAAGAGCGAGCAACACGGATTTATCAGCGAACCTATTCAACTTGATTCATCGCTGTCTGGAATAAATATTGAGCTTTTCAATCTTGACACAAGGCCGTTGAAATTAGTCTCATCAAAACCATTTGGCACATTCTACAATATCAGGTTTTCGAAAAGTCTGGATAACTACTCCGTTACGGGTATCAATGAACAAAATCTTACTCACTGCTATGGAGAAGATGCGTCACAGGTTCGAATTTACAACACCCTCCAGCTTAAGGATAGTCTTGCCTTTTCCATATCTGCCCTAGATAGCGTTGGCAATAAAATAGATACCTTGTTGTACCTAAAGTTCAATCCCGATGGGAAAAAAGAGAATTTCACAGCCTCCATTCAAAACACACAACTCAATCACTCAACCAACACCTTCGAAGCAAGCATTAAGCTAAACAAGCCAATTTCTACTCTTGGATACGACAGCCTGTTTATCAAATTGGATAGTGCTATTCAAATTCCCATACAACAAGAAAGTGTATCAATTGATACAAAAACATCCATCTTAAAGATAAATCAGTTAATAAATCCTGCCTTATTGGCACCTAAACCTGAAAGAAAAACTACTTTCAAAAAGGACTTTGTTCTCGGTGTCGGATCTGTAATCAGTATTGAAAGTGATACAGCGAAGAGAGCCACGGTACAACCAAGAAAAATAGACAGGGAGTCAACAGCTATTTTAACGGTTGATGTGGACTGTGGTCAACCCTTTATAGTCCAGGTTCTCGACAAACAATTCAAAGAAATAAAAAGAGTAGCAAGCACAAAAAAAATAATCTTCGACTTCCTTCCGGCTGGTGAATACTTAATTGCACTAACCATTGATGCCAATAATAACGGCCGTTGGGACCCTGGGCTTTTTACGTCAAGGACCCAACCAGAAAAATTGATCTTTTACAAAAATGAAAAAGGTCAACCTACAGTAACACTAAAGGCCAATTGGGAAGTGGATGGATTCTTAATTCGATGTGAATAACTTGAATAAACATGAGTGTAATCTCACCTGATTTGCGTTATCCATTTTAGCTGTTGATAAAACCAGACTTAACCACAATCAACTAAATCGCGTTTATAAACAGTCAGGCTATCAACACAAAAGAAAGATGTTGATTAAGCCATAAAACAAAGAAAATCAGTGAATTATAATCCACACAAAAAGATTAGGAACCTTTAACATTGTTAACTACTTTTTATCCACAAATGCACAGTACTAATACTTTATTATACTTTTTAAATAATATACTATGTATAATAAGTACTGTTTGTTTCTTTACACATTCACTCCAGGCACAAAATCTCCAAGACATTCAATTGGCCAACGAGTACCTTTTAAAAGGAGACAAAAAAAAGGCACTTGAGTTATATCAAAACCTTTCTAAAAGCGAAGTAAATACCCCGCTGATTTATAATAATTATTTCAATACGTTGCTGGATGAATCACAATGGGAAGAGGCACAAAATTTATTAAAGCGCGTAAGTCGCAGAGATGCAACGAATATTCAATACCAACTTGACCAAGGCCTGCTTAACATGCGCATGGGCGACATGGCAAAGGCTGAGCGTCAGTTCAGAGGAGTGATGGAAGACTATCGGCTGAATCCATCACAGAGCAAAGCGATATCAGATTATTTTACAAACCGGCAACTGTTTGACTATGCAATTGAAGCACTGGATGGCTGCAGAAGCACATTGGGCAACACATTTTTATTTAGCATGGACATGGCTATGCTCTACAGGCTGAGAGGAGATAAAGACAAAATGGTGAATGAATATTTAAACTACGTTACGCAAAGCTCAGCCAGCACCCAATATGTAAAGAATGTGTTGCAGGCATTTTTAACCCGGCCCGATGAACTGGAGAGCCTTGAGAAAAACCTGTACGAAAAAGTGCAGCGCAATCCGGATATGGAGGTGTACACGGATTTGCTCATTTGGGTTACACTTCAACAGAAAAACTTCT
>JAKEEN010000224.1 GCA_022616575.1 Flammeovirgaceae bacterium | reverse complement strand
GCCGGCTGGGAAAAATATGTTCCGCATAAAGTGGAGGAAGCCATCAAAGATCAGGGCCTGTTTGACTATCCATTCACTTCAGAGAAGAAGCAAGCGATAGGAAATACCGTAGGAAGTTTGATAAAGTAGAGACGCACAATTGTGCGTCTCTACTTTATCAAACTCAAGCGTCTCTACTTCTCCAATTTCAATCGTTCAAAATATGCTTTTGCTTCCTTCATAACCTTCGGTGCCAAAATAAATCCAGAGACCATGGTAGGAAAAGCCATAATAGCGTAAGCTATATCGATTATGTTGATGACATCAGTAATTGACGCAATGGCTCCCAGCACAATGGTTATCAAATAAAAGTAATCATAAATTCTTCCCGCCTTAACGCCTGCTAAAAATGAAATTGACTTGTTTCCATAATAACTATAAGAGAAGAGGGAAGTTATAGCAAAGAAAAATGCACTTACTAATAAGAGTATTTTTCCGATAAGACCCAATGAACTTTCAAAGGCGGTTAAAGTTAACGTTACCCCGGTTGCCCCTGAAGTTTTCCAAACATCGGTAACTAAGATTGCCAAGGCCGTAAGCGTACAAACCAACAAGGTATCAATGGCAGGACTTAACATCGAGACCAGCCCTTCCCGAATAGGCTCTTTACTTTTGGAGGCACCCAATGCCATGGGTGCAGTACCAATACCTGCTTCATTAGAGAAGGCGGCCCTGCGAACTCCGGCAACAATCAATCCCCCTAACATTCCACCCAAGGCCGGATTGCCATGATAATTTTCTGCAGCAAAGGCATCGGTAATAATCATCCAAAAATAATGAGGTACCTTTTCGATATGCAAAAATAAAATAGTGGTCACCGTGCCGAAGTAAACAATAATCATCAGTGGCACCATTTTACCGGCCCAACTCCCAATGCGCTGAATGCCACCGATAATCACGAAACCGGAAATGATCATGAGGACCGAGCCAATAGTAAACTTGGCTGTGTTAATAGTGAAACCAAATAATTTAAAACTTGCAGCTTTGGCAGATTCTGAAGTAATCCCAATATCAATGATGGCTTGTGTTAATTGGTTAGCCTGAAAGATCGGGAGACACCCCACCATGGCGCATACACAAAATATAGCCGCCAGAGGCTGCCAGTTTTTTCCCAATGCTTCGCGAATTACATACATGGGTCCGCCTTGTATTTGTCCGGCAGAGTCTTTTCCGCGAAACATGACAGACAAGGTGGATGTAAAAAAATTACTCGACATGCCCACAAATGCAGTTACCCACATCCAGAATAAAGCACCCGGTCCACCGATCGAAATTGAAACTGCAACACCTGCAATATTTCCCATCCCCACGGTTGATGCAAGAGCGGTTGATAGTGCTTCATAAGCGCTGATATGACCCGGGTCGTTTGGGTCATCGTATTTTCCGCGCAATACGGCAATGGCATGACCCAGATACTTATACTGAGCAAACCTTGAATAGATTAAAAAAAATAGCCCGCCAAGAATAAGTAAGAACAAAACAGGATTCCAGATTCCATTCGCTACAGTACTGATGAATTCGCTCATTATTAGTATGAATAAGAGCGCAAAATAGGGAAAAGTTTGATCACCTTTCAGTGAATAGCAGGACTGACCTTACATTTTATTGTGTCCCGTCAAGTCACGTGGAAACTGACCCCCCTATTAACTGATAACAGATAACTTCTTATTTGAAACCGCCATCCAATTGCAAAGCTGATATAATAATCTTGCGCCTACATTCGCATCCCAATCCGTTTCTCCGGGTGCCACTTCGTTCAAATCAAAACCAATGATTCGTTTACCGGATAGCACAACCTGTTTAACAAGGTAAACCACCTGGTGAAATTCAAAGCCACCGGCAACGGGCGTTCCTGTGTTCGGACAAAGTTTTGGATCGAGGCCGTCAATATCGAAGCTGATGTAAACATACTCTGGTAATTCATGAACTATTTGTTTGCAGATTGCTTCCCAGGTTTTTCCTTCATACTGCATAGCCTTAATATCTTCATCGAAGAAAGTTTTTACCCTGCCCATCGCCCGTTGAATTACGTTCACTTCTTCTTCACAATAATCGCGAATGCCAAACTGTACAAGGCGATTTACAGCCGGCAACTTCAGTGCATTGTACATGATGGAAGCATGTGAATAAGTAAAACCTTCATACGCTTTTCTCAAATCGGCATGGGCATCGATTTGTAAAATCCCGAAGCGATCATACTTTTCACTTAACGCACGCAAGAAACCTAAGGGTGTACTGTGATCTCCGCCCACCAAGCCTACGAGCTTACCTTCCTTTAAATATTTTTGTGTTTGTGACTTCACATAAATATTTAAGTTCTCACAAGCCTCATTGATTTTAGCAATCACCGGATTATTCGGATTTACTTCTCCGCCTTCCGCTAATGATTCAATGTATTGTGAGGCGAGTTCTCTGAGCCTTTTGTTTTCTACCTTTAGATTTTCAGGAATGGGCTGCATGGCGATGCCGAGCTTCCATGCATCCGGAATATCTTTTACAAAAAGATCTACTTGCCCCGATGCTTCAAGAATGGCCTCAGGTCCTTGTGCTGTTCCTGCATGATAGGAAACTGTAACTTCCCATGGTACAGGAACTAAAATCAATTCTGCGTTTTCCGGTGTGAAGGGAAGTCCAAATAAATCTCCGGATGCTCCGGGTGCGTTCGGATCAAAATTTTGAATCGCTTCTTCTTTGCTTGTCATATTGGTAGAAAAAAATTAAACCGGATTAATTATATCGATGAGTTCTCCTTGTGCTGATTGTATTTCATTCCAATCGGAAATTGTAAATTTCACAATCACTAACCCACAAGGAAGTATATCTCCAATCTCTGCTTTCGTTAAGTACTCGGCCACGTGACTAATGGTTGGGTTGTGGCCCACGGCTAAGACATTTCTCTGGTTTCCGTCAATGGCAGAAATTGCTTGCAGGAATGTTCTGGGTGATGCATCATATAATTCAGGTTCTTCCAGAACTATCGAATTATTTTTTAACACATCAGAAATAAGTTGAGCAGTCGTTAAAGCGCGGGCAGCGGGGCTTGTTAGAATTAAATCGAGGTTAAAATTCTGGTGAGCGAGATAATTTCCAAGTTGCATACTTTGTGTGATGCCAAATTGTGTGAGTTCGCGCTCACGGTCAGCCTGACCATGCTGTTTCTCAGCACTTTGAGCATGCCTGACAAGTAAAAGTGTGTACACGAAATGGGGTTGTTTTCTAAATCAAAATCAGGCTCAATATTACTCACTCCAATTTGATTTTTTAAAAAATTAGCATATTTGACCCGAACGAGCACAAAAAAGCATGTCAAAAAATCTTGTAATTGTTGAATCTCCTGCCAAAGCTAAAACGATTGAAGGCTACCTGGGAAAGGATTTTAAGGTGGCTTCCAGCATGGGGCACATACGCGATTTACCGAAGGGGGGAGACGCCATTGATATTGAAAATGGATACGAACCAACGTATGAAATCAGTCCTGAAAAAAAGGATGTCATCAATAAATTAAAGAAGCTGTCAGAAGAAGCTGAGATGGTTTACCTGGCAAGCGATGAAGACCGCGAGGGGGAAGCGATTTCATGGCATTTAAAGGAAGTACTTGACTTAAATGACAAGAAAACACGGAGAATTGTATTTACAGAAATTACCAAGAAGGCAATTCTCAATGCATTAGAGACTCCGCGAGGAATCGATATAGATTTAGTGAATGCCCAGCAGGCACGAAGAGTGCTTGACAGACTCGTAGGGTACGAGCTTTCGCCTATTCTCTGGAAAAAAATTAAAACCGGTTTATCAGCCGGGCGTGTGCAATCCGTGGCAGTGCGTTTGGTTGTAGAACGCGAACGTGAGATTAATGAGTTTCAGGCAAAATCAAGTTTTAAAGTAAAAGCCCTGTTTTTATTAGAAGGAAAGAAGCAACTTGAAGCGGAGTTACCAAAGAAATTTAGTTCAGAAGATGAAGCGTTGAAATTTTTGGAGTCGTGCAAGGGTGCCACATATACAGTAACAAGCCTTGAGAAAAAACCTTCAAAACGAACTCCATCGGCTCCTTTCACCACTTCAACATTACAGCAGGAAGCCAGCCGAAAGCTTGGCTATTCGGTTACCCGAACTATGACAGTTGCACAGATTTTATATGAAGCCGGTAAGATTTCTTATATGCGTACTGATTCTGTAAATCTTTCGGAAGACGCCATCAAAGCGGCTGTCAGTGAAATTTCTAAGAATTACGGAAAGCAATATGTAAATGAGAGAAGATTCCAGACCAAATCATCAACGGCACAGGAAGCCCACGAAGCCATTCGCCCTACAGATTTTTCCGTTACCGATGTAGGCATGGACTCAAGTGCACAACGATTGTATGACTTGATTTGGAAACGTGCTATTGCTTCACAGATGGCAAATGCAGAAATCGAAAAAACAATAGCAACGATTGGAATTTCTACAAACAAGGAGTCTCTCGAGGCAAGTGGTGAAGTGATTACTTTTGATGGATTTCTCAAAGTATATATAGAGTCAAGCGATGAGGATGATGATGCTGAAGAACATAAAAACATGTTGCCACCAATTTTGGTCGGTCAAAAATTGAATTTGTTTGAAATGCGTGCCAGGCAGGAATTTACGCGTCCCCCCGCACGTTACACTGAAGCAAGTTTGGTGAAGCGGCTGGAAGAACTGGGAATTGGCAGACCCTCCACGTATGCACCAACCATTTCAACTATTCAAAAAAGAAATTATGTTGTTAAAGAGGCGCGTGAAGGGAAGGATCGCCACTACCGGGTCCTGACTTTAAATAATGATTCTGTTCACAAAGAAACGCTGACAGAGATAACCGGAGCGGAAAAAAATAAATTATTCCCAACCAACACGGCCATGGTGGTGAATGATTTTCTGGTAGAGCATTTTCCTGATATCACCGATTTCTCCTTTACTTCTGAAATCGAGCAAGAGTTTGACGAGATAGCCAATGGCAAGTTGCAATGGAAGAAGATGATTGATGATTTCTATCAGCCCTTTCATAAAAAAGTTTCGAAGACTGAGAAAGTTGAACGATCATCGGTAGGAAAGAATAGAGAGTTAGGTATTGATCCGAAAACAGGCAAAAATGTTTATGTTAAGCTGGGAAAATTTGGAGCCTATGTGCAAATAGGAGAGAACCCTGATGACAATGGGGGAGAGAAACCTAAATTTGCGAGTCTCCGCCCCGGACAGTTTATTGAGAACATCACCCTTGAGGATGCGCTCTCGTTATTGAAAATGCCGCGTGAAGTTGGGCATTTTGAAGATAAACCTATTGTGGTAAATATTGGACGCTTCGGTCCTTATGTTTTACACGATAAAAAGTTTGTTTCAATCCCTAAGGATGATGACCCGTACACGATTACCGAGGCGCGCGCTGTTGAATTGATCAATCACAAACGCGTTGCTGATGCCAATAAGCTAATTAAAGATTTTAAAGAGAACCCCGATGTGCAAATACTGAATGGCCGTTGGGGCGCTTACATCAAAGCTGGTAAAAAGAATGTAAAAATCCCGAAAGGAAAAGAAGCTGCCGAACTAACATTAGAAGAGTGTCTTGCACTGGCGGAAGCTGCGCCCGAGAAAAAAGGCCGGTTTGGTAGATTTGTAAAGAAGAAGGAAGAGCCAAAG
>JAKEEN010000223.1 GCA_022616575.1 Flammeovirgaceae bacterium | reverse complement strand
TATAAGACTCACGTACGTACCGAGCAGCGAAATGATTCCTTTCGGGCTATAACTATTGCCGGGAAAGTTTGGGGTGTTAATCGGACGAACACTATTGTCGAACGTTGTAAATCCTTTTTGTGCGATATACAATGTCTGCATGTTTTGTCCGTAGTACGGGAACTCAAAGCCCATATCAAGCGAATAATATACACCATCGTCTTTCAATGCATCGGTTATTTTTGTTCCGGTTGAGGCGATGTCCTGAAACTCATACGGAATAGGATTAGATTCCGAACCGTAGTTGGTCCTGAATTTATATCCATAGGAATGGTAATCGGAAGGCCAATTGTCGCTAATGCCATTTTCATCAAAGCCCGGTATGAAATATTTCAACGGATACGCACCCGTATTTTCAACGGTAACCTGTGCATTCACCACATCACCAATAGTAACACTATTGACGATCTGGCTTTCGGGCGTGATTGCTATTTTAGCCGTTTCAGCACCCACACCAAAGAGCGGAATTTCATAGGTGGTTGTACCGTTTGTAATGGTGAAAATATCATTGATATTACCAGGGGCAGTTGGTTTGAATTTTATTTTAACTACAGCTTGCTCGCGGGCTTTAATCTGCCAGGGAGTATAGCCTTCAATTTCAAACTGTGTACCGCTTTGAAAAGTAAATGACGGACTGTTGAAGTTACCATAGCCCTGGTTGTCGAGCAGCAGCTCCATGACTTCTTCCGTACCCACAAACACACTTCCGAAATCAGCGATGTCGATATGCTTGACATCGGGTTGATGGCCGCTCACGGTGAGGTTCACCGGAATTCTGAGTTCACGGTTCTGTGCATCATTGGAAGTGATGATTACATTGGCGCTGTAACTTCCGTTGATCAATGCGGACGCATTGGCTGTTAGGGTTGTAGCGGACTGTTCGTTGCCACCCATCTCGCCACTGCCCGGTTCAAGCGTAAGGTAAGTACCCAAATGTTCATTATAGCTGGCAGCAGCTACGGCCCAGGCAAAATCTTTTGTATCTAACACTTCTTCCAAGGGTGCCCACTTGTTGCCAAGGTCAAACGACATGTAGCAGTTTGCCGAGTATGATTCGTCTGCTTCAAAGCCAATCCCTAAGGGGAATAAGTTTCCAGCAGGCACATGAAATACGACCCAGAACGTGGTTCCGTTTTCAAAATAGAGTTGTTCATCCAGGTTAATATATGCCCACGCTTCATTAGCACTCCAGTTAGAATATTCTTGTGCAAAAACCAGGTTGCTTTTAACAGGTGAAGAACCCTGGTAGATTTCTACAATCACCGGGCCCAGGGCAGGATCGTGCTTGAGGTACATGCGCACCTGGGTGAGGTTGAACCCTTCTGCCTGCGTTACCGAGAATTTAGCGGCTGCAGAGTTAGTCAGGGAGAGGTCTGTTTCACCAATGATATTCGTGGCATAGTATGCATAGGAAATATCCAGTGGATCAAAAGACATCGGCACGGGCTGGACGCTCTTTAATTTTCCGACTGCATCTCTTGCATCAGTACGTGCTACATTAACGGGGCCAGTCGATTTTGTTTTGCTCACCGCTGGATACTGAAGGGAAGAAGCACTCCATGAAAGCGAAGTATTTTTATGACGCATCAAATGGTTCCAGCGAAGTACTCCGGCTGCGTTATTCAGTATGGTGATATCATGGCTGGCTGTTGAAGTTGATGTTGCATCGATAACGAGATCAACGCTTTGACTATTTTCGTCAACAGCAATAGAAGGACCTTCATTCGTAGTTCCGGAGATTACATTCGAAAGTACAGAAACATTGCCCCAACGGTCCGTTGATGTTATAGCAAAATAGTAAGTCGTTAATCCCAGAAGGTTGCTTGCTTCATACGTAGATTCAGTTCCGGCAACTGCATTGTTGCTTATATCCACCTTCACAGCTGAACCAAGGTTAGCCGTTGTAATCGGTTGTGTATGATAATACAATTGAAAGCTTACCGGCCTTGCATCATCTGCATCGGTGGGTACTGTCCATGCCAGTTGCGCAAACTCCTGCGAAATGCCTGTAATAGCAAGATTCAGAATTTGTGCAGGTGCGAACCCCTGATCGTTTTGAATGGCAAGGGCTGCATCAATGGCACCGCTTCCCAGGGTACCTATATAATCAGGATTGTATGAATCTATATTCACGACCCCGGTAATCAGTTTGTTCCAGAGTTCATCGTTGGTAAGCTGTTGTGTTCTGTTGGCCAACGCAAGGGCTGCTATTCCTGAAACATGCGGACAGGCCATCGAAGTACCCTGCATATAAGCATATCCATTGGGAATGGTGCTTAGCACACCCCCTTTACTTCCATACACACCATCTTGCTCACCACCCGGAGCGGCAATCTCTACCCAGGTACCATAGTTTGAATACGAGGCTTTCTTCCACTCAGGCCCGATTGATGATACAGCAAGAATACTTTCGTGATAACCCGGATACCATTCGCTGTCGTAGTTGCTGTTACCAGACGCAAAGATTACAATCCCTCCTTTCATCGGACTGCCTTCATAATCACCGGCCTCTTCTATGAAGTAGTCGATGGCATCTAATACCGACTGATCGTAATAATAAGGAGAAGAATATCCCCAACTGTTTTGTGAAATGACTGCCCCATTGTTGGCAGCATATACGTAAGACTTTTCAGTGGCACCGCCACTGAGAATCTGCATCGACATAATTTTTACTCCGTTGCCCGAACCATTTCCTCCGGCAACACCTGAAACACCAATGCCGTTGTTATTCACTGCAGCAATCGTACCGGCCACGTGTGTGCCGTGATATTCTGCATCGATGTCTCCGCTCTTCGCTCCAAAATTCCAACCGTTAATGTCATCTACATATCCATTTCCATCATCATCTACCCCTTCTGTTCCGTTAGCTTCTGCCTGGTTTATCCAGATGTTGGCCTTTAAGTCAGTGTGGTTCACGTCCACTCCCTGATCGTGAACAGAAACGATAACATCGCTGGCTCCTGTTGTTTGTGTCCATGCTTCAAAGAGATTAATATCAGCATCACCATACCCCATCTGACTGGTATTGTTATAATGCCACTGATCCATCAGCATAGGGTCATTGAATGGAAGGGTACTCAGTGTACCTGCTCCGGGTGTATAAGGCGTAATTTTGTAAGGCGCCAGTATTTTCTGGTGATCCACTTCGGCTATCTCAACCTCCTTCAATTGTTTGAATTGTGATGCAATGGTTTTTGGATCCGCATTTTCATCTACTTCCACCAAATACCACAAATGGAGGCCATGCTTACGGAGTTTATTCTCATACTTGGCATCATAAGGAAAAAGGCGGTACATGTTTTTCGCTTTAGCGGTTTTTGCTACAGCGTCAAACTGTGTCATGCCGGTGGTCAATCCGCTACTGCGGGCTGTTACCGTCATCTGACTTAAGGAAGTAGTCATAGCAGAAGTAAACTTCACTTTCACCACGCCCTTGCGGATGCCATTGTTAAATTCACTCTGCGACCAAGCCACCGATGTAATCGCCAGCAGCAAAGCCATAAGAAAAACTTTCCTGGTTTTTAGTAGTACATGTTCATTCATAGCGTTTAGGTTAAATTCTTATATGATTTTTTAGTCTCTTGATAAAATTCATTACCAGAAAAAAAATATGAAACCAATTACTGCCCTTCATACTCCGTGTATTAATGGTTACTTCTCTTTTTTCAACTTTGCCGGCTTATCTTGCTTCAGGCGCTTGTTTCCGATGGCATCTAAAAGTTTTTTAAATGCCTCATTCTCCTCTTTTCGCTTTTTAATAAGCTCGTCAATTGTTTCTTCGTTCTTTTCAGGTTTATCCATAGCTTATTTGGCCTTTTAAATGGATTGCCAAATGAACTTTGGATTGACGGCTCCGTCAAAAAAAATACCTTTGAATAACTGCTACACAGGAGATTTAGACCTTAGTCTTTTTGCCAAATGACCTTAGCAAGACCTTAGCAGGGCTGGAAATGAGGGTGAAAATCAATTAGTTGGTAATTGATCGTTGCTAGCTGTTAGTAGGCCCGGCATGCCCATTTCCCATGCCCTCCAACAACTAACAACCAAGAACTAACAACTAGATATTAGCAAGATGTGTAATCAGGTTTGACGTTGTGTTAGTCAGGTTCAGTTTCTTTCGAAGCCTTGCCCTGGCCACCTCTACACTTTTTATACTTTGTTGGGTGATGGCAGCAATTTCTTTTGAACTCATGTTGAGACGTAAAAAAGCGCAAAGCTTTTCATCGGCTGGTGAAAGTCCCGGATAGAACTTGCGTAACTTATTATAGAAATCGCTGTGTACCTGGTTAAAGCGAAGCTCAAATTCTTTCCACGTATCGCTGTCGGCTTCTTTTTGCAGATCCAGGATAATGTCGTGAACCACTTTCTGGTTTTCCGCAGGTACATTTGATTGAACATTGAGCAATCGTTCGGCCACGTTGTTGATCAATTCATTTTTGCGAATCAGGTACATTACGTTTGTGGTGAGTTCCTTATTCTTGATTTCAATATCCTGTGCCAGGTTTTTTCTTTTTAATTCAGATTGTCTTGCCCTCGAACGAATGGTGATTGTAATTAATATTACTACAATGAGAGAAAACGACAGTACTACTATCGTAGTTATGTAGCGCTGGCGAGAAAGGCGGGCTTCTTCTTCGCGTTGTTTCTCGGCTTTTTCAAAATCATACTGCAACTGCAGCCTGGTCATCTCACTGTTGGCCTGCTGAACCTGGAGGCTGTCGTTCAACTTTTTAAATGACGTATAGGATTCAAGGGATTGCTGATAACTTCCCAACCCGGACTCTATCTCAGACAAGCTCTCATACGCATGCATTTGTATATCCAACGAACCAATTTCTTTTCCAATAGTTAAAGCACGGAGCGCGTACTTTTTCCCTTCGTCATAATTCTTCTGCCTAAAAAAATAGTTGCTGAGAATTACTAACGAGCGGGCAATTTCACCCTGATCACCGATCTGCTCACGCACTTCAAGGCCTTTTGTCAAATATTCAAGCGCCTTGGCCGGTTGGTTCAAATCCATCAGGTAAAGTTTGCCGATGTTGTTATATGCTTGCCCCTGCGTGCGATGCTTTGGTACTTTCAAGGCAAGGCTGAGCGCCTTTTCATAATATTTGAGTGCTGATTGAGGGTCGCCCTTACTCTGATAAATATTGGCGATGTTGTTAAAAAGTGCCGGAAGGAAAGCATCTTTTCTTGCCGATGCCGGTTGCTTGTTGAGCAATTCCTGCGCCTGGAAATAATGAGTAAGCGCTTTATCAAATTCGCCCAATCGATCATACGTGGCGCCTAAATTATTCGCTACCGTTAAATAGCTGATGGTATCATGAGCTTCCTCATAATATTTCAAAGCTTTAAAAAAGTACGTTGAAGCATTTTTATAATCTCCCTGGTGGAGCGAAATAACACCCATCGACACATACGCTTTGGCTTCAAATTTCTCCAGGCTATTTTCCACCGCCAAAAGTCTTGCCTGTTGCGCGTATTCGATCGCTTTTAAGTAATTGGAACTACTGTAGTAATTAGAAATTTCAAGCAGGGTCTTAATCTTCGATGTATCTTCGACAGTATTCTTAAATGCAAGTTGAAGGCTATCGAGTTTAATAACATCC
>JAKEEN010000222.1 GCA_022616575.1 Flammeovirgaceae bacterium | reverse complement strand
TAACAAACGCGAAGCACTCATTGAAGCTGAACTAGATACACAAGAGGGTGCAGATTTTTTAATGGTAAAACCAGCGCTTGCATACCTGGATGTGATTCACCTTCTGAAAGAGAAATTTCCATCACCAATTGCAGCTTATAATGTAAGTGGTGAGTATTCCATGATAAAAGCAGCCGCACAAAATGGCTGGCTTGATGGAACGAGAGCCATGAATGAAGTTTTACTAAGCATTAAACGTGCAGGAGCCGATGTAATCCTAACCTATTTCGCAAAAGAATTCGCTTCTCAAAAAAATTAAATGTTGCAGGATAAATACCTTCCGCAGTATCATTTTGATGAAAGACACACCCTTCACATTCATGCACCTGCAGAAAAGATTTTCCCCACTATTGAACATCTGGATTTTAGAAGATCTTTTATAATTCGGTTACTATTTAAACTCCGGGGCATGCCTTCTGCTATGCTCACAACAGAAGGCCTTGAACGAAATCGTTTTTTTGTGCTCGAACGCGTTGCTAATGAAGAAATAATCATTGGCCTGATCGGACAGTTTTGGAAACCGAGTGGCAACCTTCAAATCTTTAAGCCGCATGAATTCATACCTTTCGACAAACCAGGATTTGCAAAGGGATCCTGGAGTTTCCGACTCATCGCTTCAACTCATAATACAGTTGAATTAGAAACCACTACTCGCATCCAATGCACGGATGAATCATCCCGAAGGAAATTTTCACGGTATTGGTTTTTTATCAAACCGTTTAGCGGATTGATTCGAAAAGAAATTCTAAAAGCTATTAAAGTAAAGGCAGAAATGAAATAACTTTCGGTATGCCATATCGGATTGATCTATTCTCGATTTTCATTTTCCTGGGCATTGTACAAGCCTTATTTCTATCCATATTTTTTCTCTCGAAAGAAAACAGGCAAAAACAGTTCAATATGTTTAACGGGTTCCTGCTCATTTCTATTGCTGCCTGTCTGTTAGAAATATTTTTGATGTACACCGGGTACATAATTAACATCCTTCATCTTGTTGATTTCTCTGAGCCCCTGGCACTTTTAATTGGACCGTTCTTTTATTTATATATTCTAAGTCTTATCCAGGGGGAAGTGAAAAAGAAGACCGTATGGATGCATGTTGCCTTTGCCATTTTCTACACATTCGCCCTTATACCCTTCCTAATTTCGCCCATCGATGTAAAGTACAATGCCTACATCAATGCCTATCATCCTGGTCTTCCTTTGCGTGAATGGACTGTCTCATATGATCCGTGGATGTTTATACTTACTGAGTGGCACACGGAATTGGTTTTACTCAGCCTGGGTATTTATCTTTTCTTAGCAAGCTTAATTATTGTTCAGACTTTTCGAGATAAAAAAGAATCATTTGGCAAGCCTCAATCACCAGTACTAAAATCGATTCGTAATGGAGTGTTACAGATTGCCTCTTTTTCAATACTGATTGTGATTGTAAAAATCTTCAATAAAAATGATACGGGCGATCACCTATTTGCCGCCTTTGCAGCCCTACAAGTGTATGCCACGAGCTTCTCTGTCATTAAACGTTCTGGATTTTTCAAGCAGGCAGCGCTTGCGGAACAAACAAAATATAAAACATCATCGCTCACTGCTGACCAGCAAAACGAGATGATTGAAAAATTAAATGTATTAATGAAAATCCAAAAACCCTTTCTGAAACCCGACTTCTCTTTAACCGAATTAGCACAACAGATGAACGTCTCTGTTCATATGCTTTCGCAGGCAATCAACGATGGTCTCGGAAAAAATTTCTTTGAGATGACGGCCGAATACCGCGTAGAAGAAGCTAAACGATTATTGAAAGATCAGCCTAACATTAAAGTGGAAGAGATTGCTGAGCAAGTTGGGTACAATTCCAAATCATCATTCAATACAGCCTTTAAGAAAATCACCGGTAAAACACCTTCCGAGTTTAGAGGCTAAACACCATCTGACCGCTTAGAGCCTGCCTACCGGACAGGCAGACGGTCGGACGGGTGCACTATTATTTGTAATCTACATTACATTGAAAATATTGTCTACACGACAATAAAATTTGTTCTCCTTCATTAACCGACATGTTTGTCATATTTCAGTCAGGATGCGCAAGCCATTTTTTCTGCTCTATCGTTTAGCTGGTTAAACAAAAATTCAAGAAGGATTATGAAAGCAACATTAGTGATGTTCTTATTGGCAATGATTTCAGTTGGTTCGTTGAGCATAGGCCAAACGGAAAGCAGAAAACATGGTAAAGAGATCTCTCATTTACGCAAAGTAAGGATAATTCGAACGGTGGTGTAACGCGAAAAAAATGGCTATCTCAGAAATTTTGAGATAGCCATTTACATGTTTTGTAAATCTTATTCTCCCTTCTTATCTAATGCAGGCAGGTCAAAATCATCCAGCGGGCTTGGCAGTTTCATCATCGCTTCAATATCTTCTGTTTTGCGCGGGGCGACTACTGATAGATGTTCGCACCCGTCTTTAGTGATGAGATAATCATCTTCAATTCTTACGGCAATGCCCCACCATTTCTTATCACACTTGGCATCGTCTGGAATGTAAATACCAGGCTCAATGGTGATCACCATGTTTTCCTGAAGTTTATCATACTCACCACGGTCGTGTACATCAAGACCGATATGGTGGCAACAACCATGGGGATAGTAAAGATGTCTTTCCTTTTCATCCTGAATAATACCGAGTTCTTTCAGTCCTTTGTTCACCACTTCTTTGGTTACTCTGGTTAAATCCTGAAATGTGGTACCGGGCTTGCAAATCTTCATTGCCTCTTCCTGTGCTTTTAATACAAGGTCATACACCTGTTTTTGCTCCGGAGAAAATTTACCGCTTACAGGGATAGTGCGTGTTATGTCTGCAGTATACCCATGATACTCGGCCCCCAGGTCCATTAATATTAATTCTTTATTGGTAAGTGATGGTTTGTAGTTATCAACGTAGTGAAGAATGCACCCGTTATGACCGGCACCAACAATAGAACCATATCCAACATCCTCTGCTTGATATTTTTTAAACACGTACTCATGAATGCCCTGTACTTCACGTTCGCTCATGCCTGGCTTCATCGCCTTCATCACTTCATTTTGCCCGCGACAAGAAATAGTAACAGCTTTGCGTATCATGTCCAGTTCCGGAGCAGTCTTAATGCCGCGTAACTGATCCATGATCCCATCAAGGTCTTTTGTATTTAAATTATTCTTAGGAGGCTCAGGGTTTAATGAAACGGTGCTTGGTTTAGGATAATTTACTTTAGCCTTAAAATGCTCGATAATATCGTAGAGATCGGCTGAGTCATAGGTTTCGTTGCGCACATCGTTTTTGAAATCAAAAAATAATACCTGGCTGAATTTTGTAAAGTCGACATTATATTTTTTGAATTCTGTATTGTTGAATGACTGCTCAATGCCGATGCGTTCTTTGGTGCCCACATCACCGAGCCTGCGGCCCGTCCACATTTCGAAAATGGCATTACGTGGCTGCACAAAAATGATCTCATTGTATTGTTTGTTGTTGGCAGAAGTTTGGTTGTCTTTGAAAATGAAGAGAACCGCATTTGGCTCTTTGTAACCTGTTAGGTAATAAAAATCAGGGTCTTGGTGGTAGACATAGTCCACATCGTTAGCCCGGTTACGTACTGCATTGGCAAAGAAGACAGCCACGGAATTAGCAGGCAATTTTTCGCGGAGTTTGTCCCTGCGCTCCTTGTGAAATTCTTTTGTCAAAAAATCAGCAGGCAGATCAGGGTTTTGCGCCAATACCCTGATCGCACAAACAAAAAAGAAAAGGAAGAAAAGATTTTTCATTTAAAGCAGTTGAGTTTGATAGCAAGCAAGTTATTAAAAAGGTATGTAGATGTCCTACACTTCTAAAGTGTAGGACATCTGTAATACACCAATGGCGATAGCGCCCGCCCAGCGGTAAATTAAATGCGTGTTCTCATTTTACGACTTTTCTCTCTTGACAGGATGAAAAGGAAAAGCTTTGCAACACCTCAAGGTGGTGCGCCATATTCTTTATAAACTTTACCGGTTTCGATTGTTCATCTATAATCTTTGTCCATACCTCACGTTCATCGATAGGCTGTACTTGC
>JAKEEN010000221.1 GCA_022616575.1 Flammeovirgaceae bacterium | reverse complement strand
CGACTTTGACTTATCTTTACGGTTCTTTCTTTTTAAACGTGTAATGCCCATGACTATATTCTTTAAGAGGGCGCAAAAATAATCGCTTGCCGCCACGTTTGCAAGGATACCTCAACGATAAACCCAGAAATAATAGGCCTATTTCTCAAATAAACTGCCCTTTTCTCGAAATCCTGCTACTTTTGCCGGATTAGTTATGGAAAAACCCACGTTACCCAAAGGAACTCGCGACTTCGGCCCGCTGGTTATGGCCCGGAGACAATATTTATTCAATACTATCGGCCAGGTATTTCATAAGTTCGGATTCCTGCCACTTCAGACTCCGGCCATGGAGAATCTTTCGACCTTGACCGGTAAGTATGGAGAAGAAGGAGACCAATTGCTTTTTAAGATTCTGAATTCAGGAGATTACCTAAAAGATGTTGATTTATCGAAGCTCGAAGCTCGAAACTCGAGACTCGTAGCTTCCGAAATTGCAGAAAAAGGCCTCCGCTATGATCTCACCGTTCCTTTCGCCCGCTATGTTGTCATGAACCGTCACGAGATTGCTTTGCCTTTTAAGCGTTATCAGATACAACCAGTTTGGCGAGCAGACCGACCGCAGAAAGGTCGCTACCGCGAATTTTATCAATGCGATGCCGATGTAGTAGGTACGGATTCTTTGATCTGCGAAGCAGAGATTGTGTTGATGATCAAAGAGGTTTTTCAAAAATTAAGATTAAATGATTTCACTCTTAAAATCAACCACCGGAGCGTACTCGATGGTCTGGCTGAAATTGTAAACGCTGGAGGAAAAGAAGCTGATCTGTATGTAGCTATTGATAAGCTGGATAAAATCGGGGAAGAAAAAGTACGCGAGGGATTGATTCAAAAAGGCTTTGAAAGTAAAAGCCTGGATGCCCTCTTCGAAATCCTGAATACGAAAGGAAGTAATGAGCAGAAACTGAATTTACTCTCCAATAAATTTCAGCAATCAGAGGTTGGTAAGAAAGGTGTAAGCGATCTGAAAGAAACCTTGGGTTACTTAAAATTCCTTAACGCTAATGAACAACATGTTGAGGTAGACATTCCGCTTGCCCGCGGCCTCTCCTACTACACCGGTTGCATTTTTGAAGTGAAAGTGAACAATGTACAAATGGGCAGCGTGAGTGGTGGTGGCCGTTATGATAACCTTACTCAGGCCTTCGGTTCAAAAGAAAAATTATCAGGCGTTGGTATTTCATTCGGTATCGACCGGATTTATGATTGCCTTGATGAATTGAATCTCTTTCCCAAAGAAACAGCCACTTCTTCTAAAGTGTTGGTTTGTCATTTTGATGAAGCGAGTTTACAATATGGGCTTAATACCTTAAGTCAGTTACGTAGCGCTGGCATTGCATCCGAAATTTATCCTGACCTGGCGAAGTTTAAAAAGCAGGTGGAGTACGCAGATAAAAAGAAAATTCCTTTTGTCATCATTATTGGTCCGGAAGAAGTAGCCAGCGGCCAACTCTCCCTCAAGAATCTGGAAAGCGGGGAACAATCCAAACAAACCATTCAACAAATCATTCAAGCACTTACTCCATGAGTCAGCGTATTCATACCATTTCATCACAACCGTTAACCATTCAACATCTTAAAACGATTTTGAAAGATGACGTTCAACTAGAACTTTCCGATGAAGTCCGACATAAAATCGCTGCTTGCAGAAAATACCTTGATGACAAGATCAGGAAATCCACGCATCCGATTTATGGTATCAACACCGGCTTCGGTTCGTTATATAATCAAAACATTTCTACCGATCAGTTAGAAAAGCTTCAGGAGAATTTAGTAAAGTCGCACGCCTGTGGCACGGGCCCTGAAGTGCCAAAAGAAATTGTGCGCTTGATGTTGTTCCTGAAAATTCAATCCTTATCGTACGGGTATTCAGGGGTGCAAGTAGTCACTGTCGAGCGATTAAAAGATTGGTATAATAAACATGTGCTGCCGAAGATTTATGAGATGGGTTCGTTAGGTGCTTCTGGAGATCTGGCTCCGCTGGCGCATTTATCACTACCTCTCATCGGACTTGGAGAAGTAAATGTAGATGGTCAGGTCCTATCAGGTGGTGAAGCAAATAAACGTTTTGGTTGGGACGTCATCCATCTTCAATCGAAAGAGGGACTGGCCCTGTTGAATGGAACCCAGTTTATGAGTTCGTATGGAATGTGGTGTATCCTTCATGCGCAGCGGATCATGAAGCTGGCCAATATGATTGGCGCCCTCTCTGTTGATGTATTTGATGGGCGCATCGAACCCTTCCTGGCTCCCGTTCACGCAATTCGCCCGCATACAGGCCAGGTAGAAGTAGCTAAAGAAGTTCGCACACTATTAAATGGAAGTGAACTTCAGAAGCAAGCTAAAAAACATGTGCAGGATCCGTATTCATTCCGGTGCATTCCACAAGTGCATGGGGCAAGTTGGCAGGCTATTCAATACATTACCCAAATTATGCTGACGGAGATCAACAGCGTGACGGATAACCCCAATGTATTTCCCGAAGAAGATATGATTATTTCGGGTGGCAACTTCCACGGGCAGCCGCTGGCCCTTGCCTTAGATTATCTGGCTATTGCATTAGCTGAACTGGGAAATATATCCGAACGAAGAACGTATCAACTCATCAGCGGATCACGGGAATTACCAAATTACCTAACGGCCAATCCGGGTATCAACTCCGGATTGATGATACCTCAATATACATCCGCATCGTTGGTGAGTCAGAATAAGCAATTGTGTACACCGGCCTCCGTGGACTCTATTGTTTCTTCTAACGGACAAGAAGACCATGTAAGCATGGGTGCCAATGCAGCTACGAAAGCGTATCGCATTGTCCATAATCTTTATTCCATTCTGGCTATCGAACTTATCACAGCATCGCAGGCCTTGCATTTCAGAAAACCGCTGAAAACCTCACCCCCATTGAAAAAACTGGTGGATACTTTCAGGCAGCATGTTCCGTTTATAGAGAATGACCGCGTTCTGCACGATGATATGATGAAAGCAGAGCACTTTTTAAAACAGATTGAATTGCCGGAATGAGAAAAGAGACAATCACCATCTTATTTTTTCTCCATGTTGTTGTATTAACTCACGTTAACGCTCAATCCTATCCAAGTAGACTGAGCAGGTTTCAGGTAGACCAGATAATAGGCTGCGTGCCTTTTACGGTTACCATCACTAACTCTGGAGGGTGCCCATGCGATATTGACTTCAACGGAGATGGTACTTTCGATGCTGTGTTACCACCTGCACAACCCTATAATCAAACAGGCACATTTAAATTAAGGATTCTCTACCAGGACCAGGCAGTGGACGACATTGTCATCACTGTGCTTCCCAACCCCCTGCCTGAGTTTGATGTTTATACCTGCGGAGGAAATGAAGTGCAGGCGAAAGTAACTGACACAAATTACGATCAATACAACATCAACTTCAATGATGGGTTCAATATCTGGCTACCTTCAGGATTTGCAACTCAAGATCATGTGTATGGAAGTTCCGGCTCCAAAAGTATTTCTGTGCGTGGAAGGTACTTGAATGGCGCAGATAATTGTCAGACCTCCACCCTCTTTCCGGTAGATGCTGTGGCAGTGTTACCAGCACCCACGATTAATCAGCTGACAATACTCGATGCTTCGCGTATTAAACTTGATTTTCTAAACTCATCAAACATCCTGTACAGGCTTGAGATTGGCGTCAATGGTACCAACTTTCAACAGCTTAAACAGATTTATAATGTGGCGGCTGATACCATTCTCAATTTGCGACCCGATGATAACTACTATTGTTTCCGGTTAGGGGCCTTTGACCCGTGCAACAATACAACCACATACTCGAATACCGTTTGCAGTATCAATTTTGATTTGGCTATTCAAAGCATGAACAATGCTCTTACCTGGCAGACCAATTCCGCTAGTTCACCATCGTTTGCTATAGAGAAAAATGGCGGGGCCTTTTTTTCCGGCCTGCCAACATCAACCCGAAGTCAGTCGGATATTGATGTCGTTTGCAAAACGAACTATTGCTATAGGGTAATAGCAGATTATGGCACGAGCCAAAGTATTTCTCTAGAGAAATGTGGTGTTGCGTTCTCCGATGAAGTTCCAAGTGCCATCATAGATGCCACCGCGAGTGTTGTTGCTACCGGCCTTGATCTTACCTGGCAACCTGATGCTACCTTTGTTGCAACCGAGTTTTCCATTTTGAGAAGAACAGGAAGTAGTTCGTATTTTTCAGTCGGCTCAACGGCAGCCCCTTCCTTTAGCGATGTTAATTATACAAACGCCAACAACTTCTGTTACCGAATTGATTACAAAGATGTGTGCGACAACATCAGTTCACCAGGTACAGATGTTTGTCCAATCAGACTTTCAGGATCGGCCGACAATCAAAACACTGTCATCCTCAACTGGTCAGCCTACCAGGGTTGGTCAGCCGGGGTTGCCAGTTACACCATTGAAAAGTATTCTCAGGATGGGTTTCTCATCACTACCGTCAACGTGGGTACACAAACAACGTATACTGACAACGCTACATCCGGTGACTTCACTAACCAGGTCTATCGCTATAAAGTTTTCGCGACCTCAGCGGGAGGTTTTGGTGATGCCTATTCAAACGAAATCGTTGTTATTAAAGAACCACAACTTTACTATCCAACGGCTTTCACACCCGATAATAAAGGCCCTGCTCAAAATGAAGTTTTCAAAGTGTATGGTCAATATATCACCAGCCTCGATATGAAAATCTTCAACCGCTGGGGAGAACTTTTATTTACCACCAACACCCTTGAAAACGGCTGGGATGGAACCTTCAAAGGCAATCCTCAACCCGAAGGCACCTATGCGTTTGTTGCCAATCTGGTTGACTTTGCCGGCCGAACCTTTACCCGCTCGGGGTCTATTGTTCTGATCAGGAAACGTTAATCGTTCAGTTAAAAGTTATCAGTTATCAGTTATTAGTTAACTGTTCGTTCGGTTTTACATATTTTTGTACCCCTGATACCTATTAACTGATAACTGATAACTGATAACTGATTACGGATAACTATAAACGATTTTAGCATGTTTGACATGATGAAAATGCTCGGCAAGATGAAAGAAGTGCAGGGCCGGATAAAAGAAGCACAGGATAAACTCGGAGCCCTCTACATTTCAGCTGAGTCTGGCGCGGGTTTAATAAAAGCTACCATGAACGGCAAACGCCAGCTTATTTCAATTGAAATTGATCCTTCACTTTTAAAAACGGAAGACAGAATTATTTTGCAAGACCTGATTGTAGCCGCAGTAAACAAAGCTTCTGAAGAAGCCGAAAGCAAAGCGAAAGAAGAACTAAAGAAAAGTACGGAAGGCCTGTTGCCCAACATTCCGGGAATGGATTTAAGCGGGTTGATGGGATGATGCAAGTTGCCGTTGT
>JAKEEN010000029.1 GCA_022616575.1 Flammeovirgaceae bacterium | reverse complement strand
TTGATAAATCGAAAGTCGAAAAGCTTCAATCTGGGAAAGTCACGATCTACGAACCAGGACTTGAAATAATTTTTGACCGTAACATCAAGCAAGGTCGATTGTATTTTACAACCAATCTGGCTGAAGGAATTGAAGGGGCTAAAATTATTTTCCTGGCTTTGCCAACGCCACCTGGTGAAGATGGCGCAGCCGATCTAAAATACATTCTGAACGTGGCCGAAGACCTTGGCCCCCTATTAAAAGACTATACCGTAATTGTAGATAAAAGCACTGTACCCGTTGGTACGGCTGACAAAGTAAGGGAGAAGATTGCACTAAAAGCTAAAGTAGAATTTGACGTGGTTTCAAACCCGGAATTTCTGAGAGAAGGCGTGGCGGTAGAGGATTTTATGAAACCTGAACGTGTAGTAATCGGCACTAACTCGGTCCATGCCCATAAGATCATGGAGACGTTGTACAGTCCCTTTGTGCGTCAGGGAAATCCAATCATATTCATGGACGTACGCTCAGCAGAACTTACCAAGTATGCAGCCAATGCCTTTTTGGCTACTAAAATTACCTTCATGAACGAGATTGCCAATTTGTGCGAACGTCTCGGTGCAGACGTGGATCACGTGCGCAAAGGACTTGGAAGTGATAGCCGGATAGGCAAGAGATTTCTGTTTCCCGGTATTGGTTACGGAGGAAGTTGTTTCCCTAAAGATGTTAAGGCGCTTGCTAAATCGTCTTCAGATGTTGCGTACGATTTTAAAATACTGAATGCTGTTATGGATGTGAACGATTCACAAAAAGTGAAGCTCATGGATAGTATTAGGAAGTATTTTAAGGATGATTTAAAGAATAAAACAGTAGCTGTATGGGGCCTCTCATTCAAACCGCAAACAGATGATATACGGGAAGCCCCCTCGCTTGAAAACATTCAGGTTCTTTTGAAGGAAGGGGCCGTTATCAAAGCGCACGATCCGGAAGCCATGAATAATGTACGACAGTTATTAGGCGACAAAATTCAATACTGTGACGATCCCTACGAGGCAGCCGAAAATGCGGATGCACTTTTCATTGCTACGGAGTGGTCTGAATTCAGAACCCCGGATTTTGAGAAGCTATCAACCTTACTCACGAACAAGGTAATTTTCGATGGCAGAAACCTTTACGATTTAGACACAATTCGTGAACTTGGGTTCACTTACTTTAGTGTCGGACGAGAAACCATATATGGCTAAGAAAAATAGAATTCTCATTACCGGAGCAGCCGGCTTCCTCGGATCGCATTTGTGCGACCGTTTTATCAAAGAAGGGTTTCGTGTGGTTGGCATGGACAACCTGATAACAGGCGACCTCCGCAATATTGAGCACCTGTTTAAGAATCCCGATTTCGAATTCTTCCATCATGATGTTTCAACCTTTGTACACGTTCCAGGAGAATTGAATTACATACTCCACTTTGCCTCACCGGCCAGCCCGATTGACTATCTCAAAATTCCAATTCAAACGCTGAAAGTCGGATCGCTCGGAACCCATAATTTATTGGGGCTTGCTAAAGAAAAGAAAGCAAGAATTCTTGTTGCATCCACATCAGAAGTATATGGCGATCCGTTGGTCCATCCTCAAACCGAAGAGTATTATGGCAATGTAAATCCCATTGGTCCACGCGGTGTATATGATGAAGCCAAGCGTTTTCAGGAAGCGATAACGATGGCGTACCACACGTATCACAAAGTGGACACACGCATCGTCAGGATTTTCAATACATACGGTCCTCGAATGCGCTTGAACGATGGGCGTGTGCTCCCGGCATTTATCGGCCAGGCTTTGCGCGGTGAAGACCTAACGGTGTTTGGTGACGGTTCTCAGACACGCTCTTTTTGTTTTGTTGAAGATGAAGTCGATGGAATTTTCAGACTTCTGATGTCAGAGTATCACTTACCAGTTAATATTGGTAACCCAAGCGAGATCACAATTCTTGAATTTGCCGAAGAAATTATTAAGCTGACGGGTACAAAACAGAAAATTATTTTCAAGCCATTGCCTCAGGACGATCCGAAGCAGCGCCAGCCTGACATTACAAAAGCCAAAACCCTTTTAGGATGGCAACCAAAAGTTTCCAGAAGGGAAGGATTGAAAATTACGTATGAATATTTCAAATCCTTACCCCAGGAAGTCCTTTACCAGCGAGAGCACAAAAATTTCGATCAATACATCAAATAATATATGACTAAACGTTCGATTTTAATTACCGGAGGGGCCGGCTTTATTGGCTCGCACGTGGTTCGATTATTCGTTAATAAATATCCTGATTACCAGATAGTTAACTATGACAAATTGACTTATGCTGGAAATTTGGAAAACCTTCGGGATGTCGAAAAATCGGCTCATTATAAGTTTGTAAAAGGTGATATTCTGGACGCTGAAATGCTTCAAAAAACATTTCTGGAATTTCAGATTGATGGAGTTGTTCACCTGGCTGCTGAGTCGCATGTTGACCGCTCGATTGAAAATCCTGATGAGTTTGCTATCACAAATATTATTGGCACCATTCGGTTACTGAATGCAGCAAAAAAAGCATGGCAAAATAATTTTGAAGGCAAACGCTTTTATCATATTTCAACCGATGAAGTGTATGGCTCCTTAGGGGCTGAGGGGTTTTTCACTGAAACCACTCCGCTGGATCCGCGATCTCCCTACTCAGCTTCAAAGGCCAGCAGCGATCAATTTGTTTTGGCTTTTGAAAACAGTTATCACTTGCCGGTGGTCATCAGCCGTTGCTCTAATAACTACGGACCGTATCACTTTCCTGAAAAATTGATTCCTCTTATGATCAACAATGTGATCAACGAGAAACCGCTCCCCGTCTATGGTAAAGGAGAAAACATTCGCGATTGGTTATTTGTGGAAGATCATGCCAAAGCCATTGATGTGATTTTTCACAAAGGGAAAAATGGAGAGGTGTACAACATCGGAGGTCATAATGAATGGAAGAATATTGACCTGGTTCATCTGCTCTGCGAAATCATGGACAAAAAATTAGGTCGCACTAAAGGTGCCTCTGCAAAACTGATTACCTATGTAAAAGACAGGCCCGGTCATGATATGAGGTACGCCATTAACCCAACAAAGACCAAAACAGAATTGGGCTGGGCACCGACCATCCAGTTTGAAGCAGGACTTGAGAAAACGGTTGATTGGTATCTTGCCAATAAAGAATGGCTAAATCATGTAACTTCGGGAGCGTACAGAGGCTACTATGAAAATATGTATTCAAACCGTTAACGTCCCGACAAGAACGAATAACGAACAACCAACAACGAAACCATGAAAGGCATCATCTTAGCCGGAGGTTCTGGCACACGACTCTATCCCCTCACTTTAGCCGTGAGTAAACAGCTCATGCCCCTGTATGACAAGCCGATGATTTATTACCCCTTGTCGGTTTTGATGATGTCGGGCATCAACGAGATTTTGATTATCTCAACCCCGCATGATATGCCCATGTTTCAGAAACTGTTGGGTGATGGAAAAAATCTCGGTTGTAAATTCTCTTATGAGATTCAACCTAAGCCGGAAGGTCTGGCTCAGGCATTTATTATTGGTGAAAAATTTATTGGAAAGGACAAAGTGGCCCTGATTTTAGGCGATAATATTTTTTATGGATCTGGCTTAGCAAAATTGTTACAATCGAATCAAGATCCAACGGGAGGGGTAGTATTTGCTTATCACGTTACTGACCCTGAGCGTTATGGAGTGGTAGAATTTGATAAAGATAAAAAGGTAATTTCCATTGAGGAAAAACCCGAAAAACCGAAGTCCAATTACGCGGTACCGGGTTTATATTTCTACGATAACCAGGTGGTGGAAATTGCTGCGAATTTAAAACCAAG
>JAKEEN010000220.1 GCA_022616575.1 Flammeovirgaceae bacterium | reverse complement strand
GCTTTGCTAATAGCAGTCTCTGCGTTTTCTACCACCAACTCTTCCCCAAATGCATTAATAAAATGCTTGGTGCGTCCGGTTATTTTGATACGGTATGGAAAGGAAGAAGTAAACCGAACTGTATCACCAATGTTATAGCGCCATAGCCCGGCATTGGTTGTAATTACCATGGCATAGTTTTTACCTAATTCCACATCCGCTAATGAGATAACTTTTGGGGTTTCCTTTTCCAGTTCCTCTACGGGAATAAACTCATAAAAAATTCCATAGTCGAGCATGAGTAACATTTCATCAGACTTTTTCTGATCCTGGATTCCAAAAAAACCTTCGCTGGCATTGTAGGTTTCCATATAATGCATTTCATTGCTTGGAATCAGCGACTCAAACAATTTTCGGTACGGATGAAAAGCAACTGCTCCGTGGAAAAATACTTCCAGGTTTGGCCAAACCTCCAAAATATTTTTCTTACCCTCCATCTCCACAATTCGTTGCAGCAGTAATACCGTCCACGTGGGTACACCGGCCATGTGCGTAACATTGGCTTTGCGTGTTTCTTCGGCAAGCTTGTCAATCTTCTCTTCCCAATTACTCATCAAAGCCGTTTCGAGTTTGGGTGTACGAATAAATTCTGCCCAGGGTGGAAGGTTTTTCATAATCACAGCAGACACATCGCCATAGTAGGATGAAGCACTCTGATCAAGTTCATTGATCTGGTGACTCCCGGCAATGCCAAGGCCTTTACCATCAAATAATTTAGATTCAGGATAATTGTTGATGTAGAGTGAGTATAAATCCTTCCCTCCCTTAAAATGACAATCCTCTAACGCCTCTTGTGAAACGGGAATAAATTTGCTTCGCGCGTTGGTGGTGCCAGATGATTTTGAAAACCAGCGGATATCAGTAGGCCATAAAATATTTTGCTCGCCACGCATCAGGCGTTCTATGTAAGGAAAGATACTCTCGTAGGTATGAATTGGAACCTGTTCATTGAATTGCTCATAGGTTCCGATAGATGAAAACTGATTTTTTTTGCCAAACTCTGTTGTCTGGGCAAAACCGATCAGTTTTTTTAATAATTCATCCTGCACATCATGCGGATATTTCATGAAGAGCTCAATCTGGTGAATTCGCTTCTTCATGACCCAGGAAAGTATGGAATTGAGCAGGCCCATTAGCCAGGCAAAATACAAAATACAAATTCCAAATCGCAATGGCAGAATCTACAAATAGCTATCCCCGTTTGGGTTGACTTTGGCCCTTCTTAATTCGAAGTTTTGACCGAGATAGACTTTACGTACCTGCGGATCATTGGCGAGTTCATCTGCCGTGCCGGATTTAAACAGTTTTCCGTCAACCATTAAATAAGCACGGTCTGTAATCGAAAGGGTTTCATCCACGTTGTGGTCGGTAATAAGAATACCAATGTTTTTATTTTTCAATCGGGCTACGATGCTTTGAATTTCTTCCACAGCAATCGGATCAACACCGGCAAAGGGTTCATCTAACAAAACAAATTTAGGGTCAACGGCTAACGCCCGCGCAATTTCCGTTCTTCTGCGTTCACCTCCGCTTAATGACATGCCCAAATTCTTTCTCACTTTGTGAAGACTGAATTCGTTAATCATCTCCTCCACCTTCTCCTTCCGTTTTTGCTTATCAGGTTCGCGCATTTCGAGCACAGCCATAATGTTTTCCTCGACAGTAAGTTTCCTGAAAACGGATGCTTCCTGAGCCAGGTACCCGAGTCCTAATTTTGCCCGCTCAAACATGGGCAATGGTGTGATCTTATCATTATCAAGATAAATTTCGCCCTCATTTGGCTTTATCAACCCAACAATCATATAGAAGGACGTGGTCTTTCCGGCCCCATTCGGACCTAATAACCCAACGATCTCGCCCTGCTTTACTTCAACAGACACATTGTTTACAACGGTGCGTTGCTTGTATTTTTTAACCAGGTTTTCTGCTCGTAAGATCATGGTTAATCAAACTTAATGTCTTTAATACGAAGTTGAATGGAGGTGTTTCCGTTATACGTATTCTCTTCGATGGTGTAGGCCATTCTGAAAGAATCGTGCTCAGCGATGCGGTAATAAAAATCGGCCATGTCAAAGCCTACCACCGGCAGCACCTGTTCGCTTCCTTCCTGAGATGCATAGAAGCGAATGTGCCGGTCTTTCATGGTGCTTAGTGAATTGTACACAAATACATTTCGAGATTCAAACATCGGTTTTTGGTTCTCCGGACCGAAAGGCGCCATCTGTTTGAGGATATTCAAAAACTTAGGAGTGATCGCATCAAACGGAATGGTGAGATCAATCTCAACAACCGGTGTTAACATTTCGCTGGTGATCGAGGCTTTGACTACTTCTTCAAACCGTTGTTGAAATGCTTCTACATTACCAATATCCATGGTAAGACCTGCCGCATACTTATGGCCGCCAAATTTCTCGAGCAAATCACTGCATCCGAGAATAGCCTGGTACAAATCAAAACCATTTACACTGCGGGCAGAGCCGGTTACTTTGTTATTGGATTGTGTGAGGATCACCGTGGGCCTGTAATATTTCTCCACACATCTAGCAGCAACTATGCCAATTACGCCTTTATGCCAGGTATCCTTATATAAAACTGTGCTCTTTGAATTCTTCAGACGCACATCATTCTCAATCATGGCTAATGCCTCCTCTGTAATATCTGCGTCAAACTGCCTGCGTGTGTCGTTATTTACATTTACGGCTTCTGCTAGTTGCACAGCTTCCTCATCGCTGGTAGAAATCAGTAAATCTACGGCCGCACTGGCATGGGCCACACGACCCGCGGCATTGATGCGCGGCCCGAGTGAAAACACTACAGAAGAAATATCGAATTCATACTTCATGCCCGACAAATCTTTCAGTGCTTTAAGACCTGGCAGCGGATTGTCATTTAATTTTTTCAATCCATAGTAAGCCAGTATTCTGTTCTCATCTGTAATAGGAACAATATCGGATGCAATACTCACCGCAACTAAATCAAGGTATTGAAAAACCTCCTCTTCCTTTCGATGCTTTCGGGCAAATCCCTGCATGAGTTTAAAGCCAAGCCCGCATCCACTCAGTTCTTTAAATGGATAGTGACAATCATTCCGTTTTGGGTCTAAGACAGCCACTGCATTCGGTACCTTCTCGTCTGGTACGTGGTGATCGCAGATTATAAAGTCGATGCCTTTCGCAGAAGCAAGGCCAACCATTTCGGAAGCTTTGATGCCACAATCAAGCGCAATGATGAGTGAATATCCTTCCTGTTCAGCCCATTCAACACCGGCACGCGAAACACCATACCCTTCTTTAGTTCTGTCGGGGATATACACTGTGCAGTGTTTGTAAAAACTTTGCAGGTACAAATAAACTAACGCTGTTGCCGTGGTGCCATCTACATCATAATCACCATAGATTAAAATTTTCTCCTGGTGGTCGATTGCTCTTTTAAGCCTCTCAACTGCTTTACTCATGTCCATCATGATAAATGGATCGTGCAATTGTTCTAATGAAGGCCGAAAATAATTCTTCGCCTCGTCAAGGGATCTGAGGCCGCGTTGAATGAGAATGGCTGAGAGGTAAGGATTTACATTGATTGTCTTGGCCAACGATTCTATTTCGTTGCGCTCCGGTATATCTTTATAAATCCAGCGTTTGTTCATGGATGTTCTTCTCCAAAATAAACAGTACCCGTTCTTCCAATTACACCGATCGATCCATCTTTGCCAACAACACCATCTCTCCCGTTTTTATTCGATGGACCTAATCCTGCATAACCAAAGTAACCTCCTTTTCCTTCGCGGCCATAGTATCCGCCTTGATTTTTTACCCGAATTTCGTTGCCAATAAAGGCACGAACATTCGGACAATGTTCGCATATAATAGTCAGCGAGCCCCCATCACCGCCATTGCCGCCATTTCCACCATCGCCACCGCTGCCGCCATTGCCACCAAAGCAATGAATAGTTCCCGAACTTCCGTTTCCCCCTGTGCCGCCATTGCCACCATCTGCACCATTCCCTCCTTCAAGGTTGATAAACATAGTACCCTTAAATTCACAGCGATCAAAATAAAGATATAAGTGCGTGGCATTTGTTCCAATTACGCCTTTATATCCATTGCCTCCACGTGTACCGCTCTGACAGGGCCCTACTGGTGAATTACCCTGCGCACCTACTTTACCTTTTCGGCCTGCAATACCCTGGCCATTGATTATGCACCCTTCACCAAAGCTTATGAATTTAGCACGAATAAAATTTTTGGGTTCAAGTTTATTGAGATAGAGAATGGATGAGTCACCCAGAATCAGGCTATCGACCGATATTTCGTGAAGGGTGTCGAAAGAGAAAATTTCTTTCTTGTTAAGGACAAGCTTCGATAAGCGAAGTTGGGCATAGCCCTGAAAAACAATTGAAACAAGAAAAAAAATGACTAAAGCACCACGAACCATGTCGCGAAATAAAGCTTTTACCATAAACAAAAAAAGAGCAACACCATGTGCTGCTCTTTTCTGTAAGATTTTGAATATTAGTTTGTGCCTGATGGCTTATCTGCCACAACACCTTCCAACACATCTTTAATTTCCACCCGCTGTCCATCACGATACGGAACAATCCACGCATCCTTCACGCCCATTTCGCGCATATATTTCTTGAATGTATCAGCTTCCCAATAATCGCGGAACACACCAATTGTAATTTTCTGCGGCTCGGTTTCTTTGCCTGCCTCACCTCCGAAGTTGGGGTTGTTATCAAAATACTTGGCAAGGTCCTTATTCTTGAAAGCACCAATCTGAACTTTAAAGACAACACCCTTTGAAAAATCCATCGGGTTAATAGCTGCGGCTGGCGGGGAGGCCTTAAGCTCACTGATTTGTGCATTAGCGGCTGTAAGTTGTCCGCGTGTTTGATTCAATTGATCTTCTAATTCAGCTATGCGCGCATCTTTATCGCTCATGGTGCTTTGCATCTGCTTCACTTGGTTGTTGAGTGAAGCCACCTGATTGTCGGCTGTCTGCTTATCATCCAAAAGCTGCTTAAGGCTTTCCGGACTTTTGCCATATTCTTTTGCTTTCTTCTTCCATTCTTTTTTCTCTTTCTTGGAAAGCTGCGCGAACGTGGTTGTACCGGTAAAAATCAAAGCCAGACAAATGATTAGTACATGTAGTTTTTTCATTGTCAGTAGTTTAAAAATTAATCTAAGGTAGCAAAATATTTGAAAAAACTCACTTTTCGAGGCTGCCGACCATCTTTTCGGGGCGAACCCATTCATCGAACTGCGCAGAAGTAAGCAAGCCCAATTCAATTGCTGCCTCTCTTAATGTCTTGTTTTCTTTGTGTGCCTTCTTGGCAATCTTGGCTGCATTTTCATAACCAATATGAGTGTTGAGAGATGTCACCAGCATCAATGAATTTTCCATATGTCGCTTGATGATCGCGTGATTGGGTTCAATACCTTCTGCACATTTCTCATTGAACGATGTGCACGCATCACCAATGAGCCTCGCGCTTTGTAAAACATTTGCTGCGATAAGGGGTTTGAACACATTCAATTCAAAATGTCCCATCGATCCGCCAATCGAAACAGCCACATCGTTACCCATCACCTGGGCACACACCATGGTGAGCGCTTCGGGTTGTGTTGGGTTTACTTTACCCGGCATGATGGATGATCCGGGTTCATTATCGGGAATAATTATTTCACCAATACCACTTCGCGGACCTGAGCTTAGCATTCGGATATCGTTCGCTACTTTCATCAATGCCACGGCTGCCCGCTTTAAGGCTCCCGACAATTCAACCATGGCATCATGAGCCGCAAGTGCTTCAAATTTGTTTGGCGCTGTGATGAATGGGTAGCCCGTTAGGTCAGCTATTTTCTTAGCAACCAAAACATCATATCCTTTTGGCGTATTCAAGCCGGTGCCTACCGCTGTACCACCGAGTGCCAGTTCGCGGACTGCCTCAAGTGCATTCTTAATTGCGCGGATACTATTATCTATTTGTTGAACGTACCCTGAGAACTCCTGCCCTAATGTTAGGGGTGTTGCATCCATAAAGTGAGTGCGTCCGGTCTTCACAATCAAATTGAACTCCTTTGCTTTCTTCGCAAGTGTATCGCGAAGTTTTTTCATGCCCGGCAGGGTTATTTCCATCACCTGCTTATAAGCAGCAATGTGCATGGCTGTAGGGAAGGTGTCGTTTGATGATTGTGATTTATTTACATCGTCATTCGGGTGAAGAATTTTTTTCTCATCGGTAAGTTTGCCTCCGCTGATCACGTGTGCGCGATACGCAATCACTTCATTCACATTCATGTTGCTCTGGGTACCCGAACCTGTTTGCCAAATCACCAAGGGGAATTCTCCATCCAGTTTCCCGCTAAGTATCTCATCACAAACTTTACCTATCATGTCTTTCTTGTCCGCTGACAATGTCCCCAACTCATGGTTTGCCATGGCTGCTGCTTTCTTCAGGTATGCAAAAGCATAAACGATCTCTTTCGGCATGCTCGCTTCAGGACCGATTTTAAAGTTGTTGCGCGAGCGCTCGGTTTGTGCGCCCCAGTATTTATCGGCTGGCACCTGTACCTCGCCCATGGTATCTTTCTCAATGTCTGCCGTGCGAG
>JAKEEN010000028.1 GCA_022616575.1 Flammeovirgaceae bacterium | reverse complement strand
GGGTTTGAAGAAGAGCAGCGTAACAACGAGAAAAATCCCGATAGCAACTAAATGAGGGGCAATGTGCTGCGAAAACTTAATTTTTTGCATGGAATGATTTTTTAGAAGCTGCGCAAAATAAGAAGGTTGGGTGAATTTTCTTATCGTCTACTTTGATTCGCCTGGCATATCCCTTAACTTCCACCATCCTTCCACTAAAACCCTACCGCCATGATAAAAATCACGCAAAAGCCCATTGATGTTCAAAAAGTAATTGAGGCAGCCACCAGCCTTGGGGCAGGTGCTGTCAATGTTTTTATAGGCACGGTTCGCAGTTCTGATCACGGCAAAAACGTGCGCTGGCTTGATTACGAAACAACGAATGAGTCAAAAGCTGTTAGTGAAATCCGTAACATCATTGATATGGCAACGCAACGTTGGCCGGTTCAGGGTTCTGCTGTTTGTCATCGCACGGGCACATTAAAGCCCGGTGAAATTTCTACTGTGATTGCTGTCTCGTGTCCAAACGCAAACGAAGCCTTTGAGGCAACCAAGTACTTAAGCGGAGTGTTGGAAGAGAAAGCCTCTATCTGGAAAAAAGAAGTATTTGAAGATGGTGAGGAATGGGTATCACCCGAACGCATTACCGCTTAGCGTCAGGCTCATCATTAATATCTTTCCCGCAGTGAGGACACTTGCGGGATTTTTTTTGATAAATGAACTCGAAAAATCCAGACGATAAAATACCGGCAGGCAAGGCAATAAGTCCAAAACCAACAATAGCAAACATTCCGCTTAGGATTTTCCCCGCTGTAGTTACAGGTACCATATCACCATAGCCCACCGTAGTAATGGTTGAAACGCCCCACCACATAGTAGCCGGGATGCTGGTAAAAACATCGGGTTGAGCGTCATTCTCCACATAAAACATGATTGACGAAATAACAATGAGGGTGAAGAGGATAAAAATAACAGTCAGCACCAGTTGCTCCCTTCTGTCATGAATCACCCTTCTAAAAATGCTTAAGGCATGGAGGTAGCGGGCAATTTTGAACATTCTGAAAAAAGCGAGAAGCCGGAAAATCCGCAGGAAACGTAAGTCAAGCGGAAGAAACGCCAGGTAAAAGGGCAGAAAGGAGAGCAGGTCGATAATCCCCATGAAACTCTTTGCAAATTTGATCCGACCTTTTGCAGGATCTCCATACCCCGGCTTTTCTACAATAGAATAAATCCGGGCGACATACTCAAGAGTGAAGAACACAACTGAGAAAATTTCGAAACGATAAAAAAGTGTAGCGTATCGGTTGTGATATTCTTGCACAGAGTCAGAAAGGATGACAATGATGTTGAGAACGATAATGATAACGAGAAATATCTCAAAAATGCGTTCTATAATTCCGCCTTTTTCTGTGGGTTCAAGGGTGAGGTATAGTCTTCGTCTGAAGGTCATAAATGGGGTTCCACGGTAAACTTAATAATCCCTTAACAAAGGTAAAAATCTACATTTTAGGTACGCTCTATAGTTTTTAAATCGCGGTTGGTTAAAAGGCATATTCACCTTATTTTTGCCACCCGATTCATTCATTTTCACCGCCATGTTCGAGAACTTAAGTATCAAGTTGGAAAAGGCCTTTCAAACGCTGAAAGGTCAGGGTAGGATTACCGATATCAACGTGGCCAGCACCATAAAGGAAATAAGGAAAGCCTTAATTGATGCCGATGTAAACTATAAGGTCGCCAAGGAGGTGACGGATGATATAAGGGAAAAGGCAATGGGTCAACATGTGCTCACGGCAATTTCTCCTGGTCAGTTATTAACCAAGATTACAAATGATGAACTAACCATCCTGATGGGTGGTAAAGGTGAAGATATTACCCTTGAGGGCAATCCGGCTGTTATTCTCATTTCGGGTCTTCAGGGTTCAGGTAAGACTACATTTTCGGGTAAGCTTGCTAACTATCTAAAAAAACAAGGTCGCCAGGTTCTATTAACGGCCTGTGATATTTACAGACCGGCTGCCATTGATCAGCTAAAAGTATTAGGTCATCAGGTGGGCGTTGAGGTCTACGCAGAACCAGAAAATAAAGACGCAGTTAAAATTGCCAAGGCCGCCATTGAGCATGCAAGAAAAAATAATCATCGCGTTGTTATTGTCGATACGGCCGGGCGATTAGCCGTTGACGAAGAGATGATGAATGAGATCGCGCAACTGAAGGAAGCGTTGAAGCCGTCAGAAACGCTCTTTGTTGTTGACTCCATGACCGGCCAGGATGCAGTCAACACTGCCAAGGCATTTAATGACCGATTGAATTTTGATGGTGTTGTGCTTACCAAATTAGATGGTGATACACGGGGTGGTGCTGCGCTCTCCATTCGTAAAGTGGTTGAGAAGCCCATCAAGTTTATCAGTATGGGGGAGAAGATGGAGGCGCTTGAGCGTTTTTATCCAGACCGTATGGCGGGCCGTATTCTCGGTATGGGTGATGTGGTGGGTTTGGTAGAAAAGGCGCAACAAGCATTTGATGCCGAAGAAGCCGAACGGCTCAATCGCAAGTTCAGAAAAAATCAGTTTGATTTTAATGACTTCCTTTCACAACTGGAACAAGTGAAGAAAATGGGTAACATGAAAGATTTACTCGGCATGATTCCCGGCATGGGTAAAGCATTGAAGGGGGTTGATATTGATGATCACTCATTCAAGCCTGTGGAAGCGATGATCCGTTCTATGACACCGGCTGAACGTGAAAATCCTGACGTTATAAATGGAAATCGTAAAACAAGAATTGCCAAAGGAAGCGGTACAAGCATTCAACAGGTGAACCAACTGTTAAAACAATTCAGCGATATGCGCAAGATGATGAAGACCATGAATAAAATGGGAGGAGCCAAGCGTGCGTTGTCGACTATGAATCCGTTTGGCAGATAAAATTTAACATCAAAATCTAAACCTTAAAGGAGTTAGTTTCGTTGTCGTAAGTAGTTACAGGTTTTAGATTTAATAAATAGGTGCCCCGATTCCGTTCCGATACTTCGGGATTTCGTGTCGGGGCATTTACGTTACTTCTCTACCTGTTGAGTTCAAGATTTAAAACAAATTTAAGTGCTATGAGAAAAACCATTTTATCAACCCTGTTTGGGGTAGCAATGTTAGCTGCTCTATTTGATGTACAAGCCCAGAAAGCAACCAGTCCGAAAGCCACGGTTGATGGCACGGTGGCTGGTGCTAAAGTAAAAATTGTGTATTGCCAGCCTTCTGCGCGCGGTAGAAAAATTATGGGCGACTTAGTTCCTTTTGGCCAGGTATGGCGTACAGGTGCCAATGAAGCCACCACTATTCAATTTGATAAAGATGTAAAGGTTGAGGGGAAGAGTTTGGCAGCCGGAACATACTCATTGTTCACTGTCCCTGGTGAAACCGAATGGACCATCATCATTAATAAAGAGAGCAATCAGTGGGGTGCATTCAAGTATAAAGAGTCTGAAGATGTATTTCGGGTGAAAGTACCCTCTTCAAAAACAAAGGAGTTTGTTGAGACCTTTACAATCTCCGTTGATGGAGATAACATTAATTTAAGCTGGGAAAATACAGCAGTTTCATTTAAAGTCTCGTAATTTCAGCGAACACATAATATTCATGTCATGGCGGTACCGTCATGACATTTTTTTTTCTGTATTTTAGACATATGGAAATACTGGGCCGATATGATCGGGTGGATCTGCCCGAATTGGGTGTTTCGAATCTGCATGCCAAAGTTGATACCGGGGCATTCACCAGCAGCCTTCACTGCAGCCGGGCTCAGACCGTTGACGGGAAACTTGAATTTGTTTTGTTAGATGAAGAGCATCCGGAGTTTACCGGCATGAAATTCGTTTTTCGCGATTACGAAATCAGGGATATCAAAAATTCTTTTGGTGAAGTAGAAAGAAGATTTCTGATCAAAACACAATTGGTCATTTTTGGTGAGACTTTCGAAACCGAATTTTCCCTGAGTAATCGCGGATCACTTAAATTCCCGATTTTACTTGGCAGGAAAATTTTGAGAGACCGCTTTCTGATTGATGTGAAGAAAAAAAACTTATCTTACAAGAAGAAGCGGGCGGCTGCCAGGGTCAAAAAGAAACCGTCATCACGCTAATAACTTGTAAGTCCACAACGATTTTCTGTATCCATGAATATTGCCATCCTTTCACGCGACACTAAACTCTACTCCACCATGCGCTTAAAAGAAGCCGGTGAGAAACGTGGACATAGGGTGGAGATTATCGATCACATGAAGTGCGTGCTTTTCATTGAGAAGAAAAACCCGATGGTGTTGTATCAGGGTCGTAAGTTGGATTATTTCGATGCCGTTATTCCGCGTATTGGCGCATCGGTAACTTTTTATGGAGCTGCGGTGGTGCGCCAGTTTGAAATGATGAAAGTTTTTTCAGCCGTAGAATCACAGGCACTGATTCGTTCAAGGGACAAACTAAGAAGTTTACAAATTTTGTCTCGTGCCGGATTAGGTTTACCCAAGACTATCTTCATGGATTACACAAAAGACACTGAGGGCATTATTGAGGCAGTGGGTGGAGCTCCCGTGGTTATTAAATTGCTGGAGGGTACGCAAGGTCTTGGTGTGGTGCTGGCCGAGAATAAAAAAGCGGCACAATCAGTTATCGAAGCTTTTCATGGGGTGCATGCTCGTATTATTGTGCAGGAGTTTATCAAAGAATCGAAAGGTTCTGACATTCGTGCATTTGTGGTGAACGGGGAAGTAGTAGGCGCTATGATGCGCCAGGCGCGTGATGATGAGTTTCGCTCGAACCTGCATCGCGGTGGTACTGCCAAAGTGGTGAAACTCAATCGTACAGAAAAAGCCACAGCTATTGCTGCAGCAAAGAAAATGGGATTGAGTGTGGCAGGTGTTGATATGCTTCCTTCCAAACGCGGCCCGCTCATCATTGAAGTAAATTCATCACCTGGGCTAGAGGGCATTGAAGGTGCCACGAAAGTTGATATTGCCGGAAAGATTATTCAGTACCTTGAGCAGAATGCGATGAAGAAGAAAATTCAGAAGGACAAGATCAATGCTTGAGTTTAGTTAATCTCTATCCGTTAATAGAGGGTGTGGGGTTTAAGCTAAGGGTGTGTCAGCAATTTGCCTAAAATAGTTTTTTAAAATTAACGATTAACGATAACTGAAAAACCAAGCGATGAGAGAAGTTAAAATAGCCGGTCAGGAAGTAAGACCCGGAGAGTTTAAAGAAATCAATATCAATATTGCCCGGCTTCCATCGCATACTCAAATCGAGACGCCCATTTACGTTTCCCGGTCTAAGGAAGAAGGACCTATTCTGGCGCTTATTGCCGGAATGCATGGTGACGAAATTAACGGAATGGAGATCGTGAGGAGAATTATTGATGGTGGCCTCCATCAAACAAAACGAGGTACCGTAGTTTGCATGCCCATTATTAATGTGTACGGATTTCTAAACTATTCCCGCGATGTACCCGATGGAAAAGATATTAATCGGTCCTTTCCGGGAAGTAAAAACGGATCCCTGGCAAGCCGGGTGGCGTATCATCTCATGCGTGAGGTTATTCCATTTATAGATTATGGAATTGATTTTCACACGGGTGGGGCCATGCGAACCAACTATCCGCAAGTGCGTGCTGTTTTAAAAGATGATAAAAATGTAGACCTCGCCAATGCTTTCCATGCCCCGTTTACCATCGATGCACCCTTTCGTCCTAACTCATTGCGGAAGGAAGCTTCCAAAAAAGGAAAGAACATTATCGTGTACGAAGCAGGAGAATCATTACGCTTTGATCAGCAAGGAATTGAAGAGGGAATTGCAGGCACCTTACGTTTAATGAAGCATCTTAAAATGATAGATTGGGCTCCGGAACCCAAAGAAGATAACCGGGTGATCTGGACAACCAGTTGGATTCGTGCCAAACATGCAGGCTTATTTCAATCCCAGGTCCAATGCGGAAAACTAGTTCATGCCGGTGAGTGGGTGGGTACAATTACCGATCCATTTGGAGAGTTCAAGGAAAACGTAATTGCGAAAGAGACGGGCTACGTAATCGGGCTTAATAATGGGCCCGTGATTAACGCAGGTGACGCGCTTATGCATTTGGGCATGGATAACATGTGTAAACTGGAATGAAAGAATTGAAGAATTAGATTTTTATTCTATTATTCAACTTCAACCCTTCAATCTTCAATACTTAAACCCCTGGTCTTTGTACAGATCGTCAAACGTGAGGGCGTTGCTGGCTCCCCGGCCTTTAAAAATTTTCAAGTGGTACAACAGGGCGAGATTCATAAGAATGAAGATAATGATGTAGCCGACACTAAACACCATTGGGTGATATTCAAAAATTCCTTCAAAGGAAAGTACATCGTAGCTGAAAATGGATAGGCCAAGAAATATACTGGTCACCAAAAGCCACACGCCAATCCGCTCATTTAATAAGGCAACAATGATAACAATCAGGCCATAGACAATTAAAACGCCTGCCATGATGATATAGATATTGAGCCAGCGCGTAAATATGATGGGATCTGTGAAGATGGTAAACACCGTGAAAAAAATATTTACAGAAACCAATGTGTATTTAATGGGCTTATTTGATTCATTGGGAAGGAGTCTGGCCAGGAATAAAATTCCCCAGATCATAGTCAGATAGAGTGTAATGTATTCAATCTTGATCATCGTGTTCCAGTTGAAGTCTGGATAAACAGTAATAGCCGGATACAAATTGGAGAAGAGTGAACGAAGTGCCCAACTCACACAGAGCATCGCGAAATAGAAAATAGTCTTTTTGCTTTCTGCCCGAACATACAGCACCACCAGGGTGCCCAACGCAAGAATGATAAGAATTCCAGATTCGGCAAATACCGATGTGATGGCCAATGAGTGATTGGCTGAAAGTTCCAAAGAAGGACCGATATAAATGTTTTCTTTTACGCCTCCCTTGTGGTGATGAAAGTTTGAAATGTGTAAAACAATAAATAGTGAATCACCCAACGGAAGATCAACTGTCTGCGGTAGCCATTGAGGAATACTGGTTTCTTTTGTGGTGCCTACTTTTCCATTGCCCGCCAGTAGTTGGTTATTTACAAAAAGGGCGTAACTCGAATAGAGTTGAGGTATTTGCAGGCTGAATTGCTTTTCAGGATTCGCAAGAATTGTAATAAAGTATGTTCCATATCCAACTCCGGATTCTGATTCCCTTATTTCATTCCAGACTTTTGGAAATTCTACCAGGGAGCCTTCACGAAGCTTGCATTGGCTGAGATTTAGTAATTCGCTATCATAAAAAAACCAGTTGCCACTGAGTGCTGTTTTTTTACTTAGGTCTCCAAACCGAAGGTCAATGATTCCTTTTTCAACCGGGGGTATGGGTGTGCTTTTTCCTGGGATTGTCAAAATCAGAGCAAATCCCAACGAAATCAGCCAACTGACATATTTCATAACTTCCAATTTGAGAAAATAAATTGAAAGTTGCATCGTGTGTCAACTATTCGTACCGCAAGGTATTAGCCGGATTGGAGGTTGCAGCCTTAATTGTTTGAGAACTGATCGTTATAAGAGCGATGAGCAAAGCGATCAGGGTGGCAACCACAAAAATCCCGGCATTCAAATTAATCCGGTAGGCAAACCCATCCAGCCATTCGTTCATAAAATACCATGCTATTGGCCATGCAATGATATTGGCAATAACAACCAGCATGATAATCTCTTTGGATAACAGTGCAAGTATATGAGTTACGGATGCCCCGAGTACTTTGCGGATACCAATCTCTTTCACTCGTTGAAGGGTATTGAATGTGGCTAAACCAAAAAGACCAAGACAAGCAATGATGATAGCGAGCCCGGAAAAAATGGTAAATAACTGACCTTGCTTTTGCTCGGCTTCATAGAGTTGTCTGTATTGCTCACTTAAAAAATCGTATTCAAATGGGCGATGAGGAATAAATTGTTTCCAAACCTTTTCAAGCTGTGCGATACCTTGCTGCATATCGCTGCCTGCAATCTTAACAGAAAGACGGTTGTAAAATTGTGAAGGTTGAAAAACCATAGGCGTGATTTCTTCGTGCAAAGATTCAAAGTGAAAATCGCTAACGACACCAATTACTCTTCCCTTTACACCTCCATACTGAAAATCGCGGGTTAAAATTTCTTCATTGGTTAAACCCAGCATGTTTACAGCCGCTTCGTTCAGAACAAAGCCTAACGAGTCATCCGATTTTATTTCTTTTGAAAAGTTTCTGCCCGAAGCAAAGGGAATGGCATACGTATCAAAAAATTCATGATCGCTGCGAATATTTTTAATTACCACATTGGCGGCTTCCATTGAATCTCCTTTCTGAACCTGGGCTGTGCCTTGTGAATCAAGAAGCCTGCCCGTGGGTATCCGACTTGATCGCGAAACATTTTTAATAGACGAATGTTTCAGTAATTCATTATAAAACGCATCGTAATTGGGAGCCAGGTCGCTGAAAAAACGTGTATTAATTACCTGGTCTTTTTCATACCCAAGGTCACGATCATTCAGGTAACTGAGTTGTTGAAAGGTGATAGCAGTAGCAATGATGAGTGTGATTGAGATAGCAAACTGAAAAACCACCAATGTTTTGCGAATGCCACCTTTGCCCGTTGCGGAGCCTTGCTGACCTTTTAGAATACCTGCAGGCTTAAAACCGGAAATCACGAAGGCCGGATAAATTCCAGCTAAAGCACCGACAAAGATAGCAAAGCCAATCAACCCTAATGTTAACGGCCAATCGGTTATCAAATTAAGTTCAAGTGCTTTACCAGTAAAGGTATTAAGCCAACGAACAGCGAATACAGATAGAGCAATTGCAATGATTAACCCAAGAAGTGCAATGAGAACCGACTCACTTAAATATTGTGTAATGAGTTGATTTTTAAAAGCTCCGGCCACTTTGCGCATGCCCACTTCTTTGGCTCGCTTGGTGGCCCGTGCCGTTGAAAGATTGACAAAGTTGAAACACGCAATCAGAATAATAAACAAACCAATAGTACCCATCATGTACACATTGGTAATATTGCCATTGGTTTCTACTTCAGAATCGAGGTGTGAATAAAGATGGATGTCGGTCATCTTTTGCAAATAGATGTGTGTAAACGTTGAGGGCAGCGGCATGTTGTTAGAGGCTGCTGCGCCCCCCATATGTTTGTCAAGAAATGCCGGAAATTGTGCCTCCGTTTTTGCAACATCAAACGGTTCCTTTACTAAAGCATAGGTGCTAAATGAATTGTTGCCCCAATTGGTTTCCAGTCTTCTTGCTCCATAAATGGTGCTATCATTTAAAGTCGAGAAAGCTAAAAGGATTTCGGGATGCCAATGTGATTGATTTGGAAAGTCTTCAAATACACCCGATACCTCAACGTCATAGGTATTTCCGAAGCGCAGGCGTTTGCCAACAGCAGATTCTTCACCAAAATATTTTTTAGCGGTTTCAGCAGAGAGCAATGCAGTGAATGGATCGTAAAGAAGTTTTTGGGGGTTCCCTTCTTTTACATCAACATCAAATACATTAAAAATGCCAGGCTCAGCATAAAACATATTTTCTATGTTGAAGGATTTTGCCTCTTCGGCATTTTGCTGGTAGGCAACTAAGGAGCGTACTTGCAGTGTGCGAACGACTTCTTCGAAATCCGGGAAGTCATTTTTTAATAAGGGTCCAAAGGGCGGAGCCACATGACCGAGATGGAGACTTACCGATCCATCAGGCGAAAGAAAATCGCGGGTAACACGATAGATACGATCGGCTTTTGAGTGATATGTATCGTAACCAAGCTCATCCTGTATATAAAGAAAGATCATCAATGCGGAGACCATCGCGAAAGCAAGTCCGGCAATATTGATAAACGCAGTAAGTTTGTTACGAAAGATAGCTCGTAATGCAACTTTGATATAATTCCTGATCATATGAAGCGGGTTAATTCAGGTAACTCAGGGGTTTCCTAATCGTTACGCAAAGACTATTCTTTAATTATAAAGTTGCTTTTTAATAAACCCAAAAAAGTCATTAGACTTTTTTGCACTTTGTGCTGACGATTGAAAATGAAGGGTTTAGACCTTTCCAATTGTTGTAAGTTTTTCTTTCATTTT
>JAKEEN010000219.1 GCA_022616575.1 Flammeovirgaceae bacterium | reverse complement strand
TCAAATCGATCGAAAGCAGTCACGATGATGGGGTGAGGCCAAAAAGTGAAGATTAAAAAGCAGCATGTCGTATTAATTTAAACTTGACAAAGTAGGATTAGTTGATTGGTTTATCTGTTAATACGTTGATTAGTTGATTCGGTTTTAAATCCCGGTTTACCGGATTATCACATCAATAAATTAATAGATCAACCAATTAACGAATCAACTCAATCCAAAAGATCACTCAATGCGTCTTCCAGTTTTTCAAACGAAAACCTAAACCCTGTGTTCTGAATTTTTTTACTTGATACGTTGCTGCCTTGCAAGACCATGTCAGCCATTTCACCAATCACTATTTTTAAAACGAATGCGGGCACATGAGGAAAAATGAGAGGTCGGTTTAATTGATGGGCAATAGCTTTTGTAAGTTCCCGATTAGTAACCGCTAAAGGTGCTGATGCATTAAATGCCCCACTTAGATTTTCATTTTCGAGCAGATGAATAAACATATTGCACAAATCATCGATGTGAATCCAACTCACATATTGCTTGCCAGAGCCCAGTGGAGAGCCAATAAACCATTTAACCGGATTAGCCATTTGTACTAAGGCGCCTCCTTTTTTACTTAATGTAATCCCGGTGCGCAATTTGGCCGTTCTGATTTCCAATGTTGAAATCTTATCGACCTCCCCTTCCCATTCTTTCACAACCTGAGCTAGAAAGTCAGGTCCTGGTTTACTTTCTTCCGTAAGCAGTTCATCGGTTAAGCTGAATCCATAAAGTCCGACCGCTGAAGCAGCGAGGAATGTCCTTACATGATTCGGATGTGCCTTCAGGTTTTCAAAAAGGAGTTTGGTGGACTGGGTTCGGCTTTCAAGAATTTCTTTTTTCCATGCTGCCGTCCATCGCCTGCCCGCCACATTGGCTCCGGCTAAGTGAATGATGGCATCGGCCCATTTCAGAGCTTTAGATTCGAGTGTCCATTCGTCTATATTCCATAGAAATGAGTGGACGCGATCAGTTGGCTTTCTTCCCAGCCAGGCCACTTCATACCCCTTGCCAAGCAGGAGTTCTGTAAGGCGTTGGCCGACTAAGCCACTTCCACCGGTTATAAGGATTTTCTTTGGAGTCAATTTTGATAGTAATTAGTAGTTTTGAACATCAATCTGAAAACATGATACAAGTTAAAGGGTTTGTGATTCTTCTTGCGATGGGCGTTATTTTCTCCTCCCAAGCTCAGATCATAGAAGTCAAAAAAGAAAAAGAACGCATAAAAGATAGTAATACCGAAGGTTACGCGGTTGACATCGAAACTTCAGCCGAAGATTTAACTACTGCATTGAACCGGTTCCTAAAAAACTATGGCAAGACTAAACAAACAGATGGCCTAATCAGCGTGGCTGAACCTATTATCAATGGTGCCACCTACACAACCCCCATTTATGGTAAGGTAACTGGTAAAGGAAAAAACGCGCAGGCCTGGATGGGAATAAAAAAAGACGAGTGGGGCGATGATGCAGAGGATATGAACAAAGAAATAGAGAAGATGGTGAAAGCGTTTGGTGTTAGTTTTCACCGCGGCAAAATTCAGGATCAAATTGATGAATCGAACCAGGCACTAAATGCGGTAGAGAGGCAGCAGCAACGGTTGCTTACACAAAACAAAGAGCTACTGATCAAGCTGGAAAACAACCAACGCGAAAAACTTCAATTGGAAAAAGCGGTGGAAGCCAACAAACTGGAATTTGAAATTTTAAAGATGAGAATTGAGCTCAACAAAACCAGTCAGGACTCAGTGGCATTGGCTGGGGATAAGATCAGAAAAGTGATTGAAGCTCATAAAGAAAAGCAAAGAAAGGTGAATTAAGACAAAGTTGTTATCTTCCTGTTGTGGATGAGAAAAAATATAATCCCTGGGAGGAGTGGTCAAATCAGGCGGAGTATGACTTCGGAACAGCCGAAGCTATGTTTCAGTCCCAAAGACTCGTTTACGTAGTATTCTTCTGTCATTTGTCTTTGGAAAAACTTCTCAAGTCCCTCTGGGTAAAAAAATTTAATTCGGTGCCCCCAAAGACGCACAACCTTCTCTTTCTCATTGAGCAATTACAAATCGAGGAAATTAAGTTTCTGGATTTTATATCAGATCTAAACGGGCTTTCTATTCCTACCCGGTATCCTGACAGTCTTCAGAAACTGACCCAGCAATTGAATAAGGAAAAGGCATATGACTTTTTAATGAACACAAAAAAAGTAATGGTATGGTTAAAAAACCTGACTTAATTGAGATAAAGGAAACTATCCTTACGTTTTTGCATGAACGAGGAATCACAGATGCTACCATTAAAGTTTTTGGATCAATCAGAAGTAGTTCTTTTTCTCCCGATAGTGACATCGATCTAATCATTGTTACCGACTCTTTTGAGGGGCTTGATATTTTTCAACGCGCTAAGAATACGTATGGATTAGACCTTATGCTGATAAGAAAATTTAATATGCCCTTCGACATTCTGCTAAAAACAAAAAACGAATACACAGAACTTACTGCCATGAAAATGCTTGAGGCTATTGATGTATAAATTTATTGAAGCATTCAAAAAAAACCGGAGACTAACTCCGGTTTTTCATAATAGTCTAATCCTTCTTAAGGAAGTTAATTGGTCGGACCGTTATCTACTTTCGATTCAAGCCCAGCTTCTACTGCATCCGGAAGTGCTGACAAAATATCGTAACCTGTTGCTGCTTCGATTGCATCCACGCTTGTACGATAGCTTCCCCAACTTGAACTAAGGGAATTGGTATTCGGTGTATTAATCGCGATCACACGCGTAGCGGTTGTTACCCGATTTACATCGTCTGTTCCCTGAGGAATTACAACAATCACTTTCCAGATTCGGTTGGGAACAGTAATGCGCCCATTATCGATAGTGTTGGCCGTACCTTTACTCCCCTTCCCTCCTGCACCATAACTTCCCATAATTACATAGGTTTCATAACCGCTATTCACCAGGGTGCGTGTATAGTTCTCAAGATTAGCCCAGGTTTGCTGATTATTTGTTGGGGCTTGAGGAATCATGTTGGTCATTAAAAATGTCGATGAGTTTGCCGCTACGGTGCTGGTGCGATCGGCTGAAGGACAATTATGTCCGCGATCGAAGCCGCTTCCTGAATAGGATGTTGAGCCCACCTGATACCAACCTGCTGGCAAAGAAGTATCGGCACGGAAATCATCCTGGCGCGGAGTGCTGCCCAAAGAAGTGGGGCCCACATACCAACTCACCCAGTTAGCGGTTGCGCGACTGCGATTGTAGGATAAAGCATAGTATGTTTTCACCATCAGGTAATTGTTTTCATTGACAGTGCTGGTTGTTGCCCCGCTGGGGTTGCCGAATAACATATTATCATTGTCGGGGCCGGGAGGCGGAGTGATGCTGTAAGGCACTACCTCAAATTCATCGATATTAATCCGGTTGGAACCGCCAGACGTTTTCCTGATTTCAAAGCTGATGGTGCCGGATACATTGACTGTGAAAGAAACATTTGTGAGTGAGGTAGAAGAAGTGGTAATGGTCGAACCTACTTTAGTAAAGGATGAACCTCCATTGGTGGACTTCCATAGTTCCCAGGAACTGTTGCCATCCGAACCATACTTTGCGTGTTTTACATTCACGGTCGAAGCACCCGTGGTCAAATCAAAGTTCATACTGATGATACCCGTGTTGCGTACCCGTACCGATTTTGATCCTGTCTTTCGATCGGAGGAAGAAGTACCAATCAAAGCATCCGATAAATACCAGGATCCGGTACTCAGAGAAATATTTTCCGCGGCATAAGCAGTTTTAGTTCCTCCTTCAAAATCTTCATAGAAAGATCCGGCAACCCGGGCATGGGCAAAATTATCAGTACGGATTCGTTGCTGTTGGTCAGGGGTTGGTTCGATAATTTCTTCTGTACAGGCCGCGAGGAATACAAGAATGACGAGTGGCCATTTAATACATTTCAATACATTCATTTTACTCTTGGTTTAGGTTGGTTTTATTATGAACCTAAACTATGGCTCAGAAAAAGTGCGAGCAAAAGCGATTTGCTTTCTTCATGAAATGATAAACGAGAGAACGGGTTCGGTAATATTGCGATGAAGCGATGATAATATTGCAGACATCTCAAGGTCAGGTGCTGCGTTGCGGGCAATTCTCTCTTACTTAAGTTAGTTGATTTTGGTAGTGGGTAGTGTCCTAAGTTGGCAAACACAGGACAGCTCAGGGGCGAACACAAAAAAGAGGCTGTCCTTTTTAGACAGCCTCTTTCGGATAAAAGATCTTATTATGTCTACAATTTATAGCCCACCTTCACGCTAAAACTTGTTCCGGGTTTTAACCTCTGGAAATTTTGATCTGCCGCATTGTAAGATTCAAATACGAGTTTGCGCTCAGAACCGAGCATATTTGTCAAGTTAATTCCAACTTGAACTCTATCAGATTTGCCTACATTCTTATTGATGCTCAAATTCAGACTGTGGAAAGGAACCGTATATACATCAGGCTTATCTGCAATACCAACGTAGGTTAATGTCTTACCCTGCACATTATAGAATAGACCTGTTTCAAGACCTGTGGCTTCTGTTTTATAAGATAAACCAGCATTGATTATATAGGGTGCCTGACCCGCCATGTTCCTTGTATTTTTGATGGTTTCTCCGTCACGCGCAGAATTCTTTCTGGAGTTAAACTCTGTTGAACTCATTTTAATTCTTGAATCCGTAACAGTAATGTTTGACGTGAAGAACAAGTTTTTCAAACGGCTGCTTATAAAAGAAAGATTTCTCCTTAATTCAAGCTCGGCTCCTAAGACTTGACCATCGCCAACATTTCTTGGTTGGAAATTATTTGGCGCCTGGACATATTGAACAATTTCAATAGGTCTTTCAAAAGATTTATAGAAAACGCTGGCAGAAATGGTTTGGCCTCCGCTTTGAAAAGCTTCCCATCTTAAATCGAAATTCTGAATGCGCGTTGATGTTAACTTTCCATCCCAAATTACACCGTCAACAGGATCGATATCTTCTGAAAATCCCCCAATGAAAGTTCGACCCGTAATGGGGTCAAGGATCTGGGCATATGAGGCTTCCTTAAAGGAAGGTCTCGCAATGGTCTTAGAGAATGAAAACCTTAAGTTTTGTGTTTCTGCGAGCGAGTAAATTAAGTTAACAGATGGAAAAAAATCCAAATCATTCAATACCTCTTTATCATTTAATTGAACTCCATCTTGGTTAACCCCAGTGTACTGCTGCTCATAGCTCTCCATCCGGGCTCCAAGAATTGCTTTAAATTTTTCAGACACATTAAATTCGTCAGACACATAAAATGCAATATTCTCAGAATTTGAGTCAAACTTATTTGAGTTGGTGTTACCGTTAGAGGTATCAAATGAAGCTGCATAACGAGTTCCGTCAATTCCATTCGGATCATTTCCCCAAAGATTTTCGGGTCTAAACAATTCATTTGGATCTCCGGTCAAGGGAACTCCGGTTGGTATAATCTGAAAACCTCTGATCTCGAAATTTCTTTCTTTGAATAAATAAGAGGCACCGAATTTAAGTTTTGCTTCCGCTTTTAATAACTGGTGATCTCGGGTTATGTCGACTTTGCCTGCCAAATTATCTTCCTCTAAAAATCTCCAAATCCGCTCCGGCACTCCTGATTCTGTTCCGATTGATAAAACACCACCATCATCTCTGTAGCGGGTATACCTTATATCCGGATCGGTAATCCTTGAGAGAGTTGGTGATATTTTCCAGTTAATGTTCCAGCGTTTACTATCGCTTATGTGTACACCATTCAGCATAATATTGGTAAGACCGCGTTCACTATATTCCAGATTATGTTGGAAAGCCATAAACTCCGCTCCTAAATCTGAATTGACAAAATCAAAAATACCTGCCTTAGATTCGCCATTCTGGGTATGCAAAATTGTTAGCTTATACTTAGACAGCTCCCGCTTCAGAGCCAACCCGGCCAAACCGCTGAGCGATACATTATTCACACCATAGTCACCGGTCTGATATTCCCTTCGATTGAGTTCATATTGAGAAGAGGCACCTTTACCGTATCGGGCATATTCAACATCCTCAAAATACTCTGTAGTATTTGAATAACTCAGTGAAAAATTATAACCTAATGTTGATTTTGTCCTAACAAATTGATTTCCTAATCCAAAGCTCAAACCATAGTCCATAAAGCTTTGCTTTCTCATCGCAGCCAACGTAGGATTAAAGTTTTCAAGGATGTTGCGGAAGTCCCTTCCCTCATCACTATCGACATTCCCAACAACCTGGCCATATGAAGGTAATTCAGTTCTGTCACCGGTCGGAATGTTTCTTGTTCCATCATCAAACCCAAGAAAATCAGTTTTACCACCGTTGTATGTGAGATAATTACTATTAAAGTGCATGGAAGGATTATATCCTAAGCTCGCAGATACTGAAAAAGCTTTTTCTTCCGGGAATTCTTTTGTTTCAATGTTTACCACTCCTCCGGTAAAATCACCTGGGAGGTCAGATGTAAATGATTTCATTACCACGATGTTATCAATCAAACTCGTAGGAAATAAATCCATTTGAACCGTATTACGGTCAGGATCAAGTCCAGGGATATCAACACCGTTTAATGTTGATTTAGAATATCTATCCCCTAAACCCCTTACAAAAACATACTTTCCGCCTTCCACCGAAACGCCAGGCACTCGTTTCACGGCAGCTGCTGCATCTGAGTCACCCATTTTTTTGAAGTTTGTAGATGAAATACCGTCTAACAGATTGGCGGATTTCATTTTAACTGTAAGCAGGGCTTCTTCAGAAATTTTCATTGCCTCAGCTGTCACCACAACTTCCCCAAGTTGAGTTACATCTTCAGACATTCGTATATTTTCAAATAATGTTACCTCATTGGAAGCTACAAGAACCGATTCTATTGTAATGGAAGCATATGAAATATAAGACACTTTTAACGTGTAGGTACCCGGTTCAACTTTGAGTTCAAATTTTCCATCAAGGTCAGTTACCGTTCCCAAAGAGGTATTCTCTACCTGAATAGTAACCCCTATAAGCACTTCCCCGTTTGCGTTATCGATTACCGACCCCCTGATAATTCCTTTTTGAGCTATAGCGCTCATTGAAATAAAGAATAAAAAAGCGAGTAATGTCAGTTTTTTATTGTTGCCCATGTTTCCAATTAATAATTTGAATTTCAATGATTTAAATGCTCTTCAAAATCTGCCACAAAGGTCGGCTTATTAATTAGAAACCTTTCTCAGTCCAATATTATCCAGATATTAAATAATTGTTACGCAGGCGGTATAAACAAAAAAGGCCTGCATTTTATTGCAGGCCTTTTTTGAAATATAAAATATTATTTTGTTCTAGAAATCTGCCAATTGATCATCAGCATCAGCCCAAGTCCAACTGAAAGCAGTTGCGTCAGCCCCTACGGTGTTGTTTCCAGCCGTTACACTTGATGCATTCGCCTCTGTTCCGCTTTTAAACGTATTGGCCACTGTCGCAGTTCCAGCTAGGACTACCTCCAAACCTGAAAAGGATAAATCACCACTGGCAAAGTTGTCTGTTGTTTCCGTAGGTTCGCTAGCATTCCCTGAATTGTTTGAAAGAGAAAGATCACCTCTTCCAGCCCCTAATGTAGGATCAGGAAAGTTGAAGAAGAATATATTTTCGTAAGAACCTCTGGCACCATCACGGAAGTCACCAAGCTCAGTTCCACCACCGCTTGCATCTATATAACCTTTAATTGAGCCATTCACTAAGGTAGATGAGGCATTACCGTTATCATCCCCTAAAGCGCCTTCTGGGCCGTCTATTTCAAGGGCGTGATCAGTTGTAGTACCTGCAATAACAATAAAATTGTCAAGAGTTCCAGTCCAAGCCTGGTCGGTATCAACTCCATCATCTCCTGCGTTCCATACAAGAACATCACTCACGTTAACTGCACCACCGAAAATCTCAATACCATCATCAAAATTGGCTACCACCTCGATATTTTCAACAACAGTTCCACTACCAACACCACCTAAAGTAAGGCCGTTTATTTCGTTGCCCTCTCCAATGTCTGCACCACCATGGCGAATAGAGATATAACGCAACACACCTGAGTTATCAGCAGCATTTGTGCCACCGTACAAGCCATTTTCATCATCTGCAGGAATACCTTCAATCTGGAATTCGTCTTCGTTAGTTGAAACAGAAATTGGAGCCTTACCTAATATTAAAAGGCCACCCCAAAGTGAGTTTACGCTAGGTAATAAGTTAGGACTCTCCAATTCACCGGGCTCGATTTGGTCAGCTACCGATGTGAAAATAATAGGCTGGTTAGCGGTTCCCTCGGCCATAATTTTTGCGCCCCGGGCAATGATTAAAGCACTGGCATTAACTGTTGTACCGGCCTGACCTTTTACAACCACGCCTGGTTCAATAGTTAAGGTAACGCCATCAACGACAGCAATTCTGCCGGCTAAAACATATGTGTTTCCTGTTCTCCAGGTAGTATTAGCAGTAATGTTATCAGAAATTTCAATCTCATCAGTAACATCAACAATTGCAATGGCAGCAGCCTCTCTATTGTTATTATCAGTAACCGTTAGTGTTACACTACCAGCAGTATTAACTGCCCCAGATGTGAACGTAACAACCACATCTCCTGTAGTCGCCCCAACAGTAGGTTCTTCAGCTATTACTGCAGACCCGGCAGTTGCAGTCACTTCCGCTGATTTAAAACCAGCAGGTGTTGAAATTTCAAATGTTATTGTTGCCTCATCATTTGCAACCAGGGAGGTCACATTTGATGGAGCTGTCGCAGTAGGAGCTTCTGGATCTGCCGGTGCAGGATCATCGCTGCACGCTAAGAAGTTCGTAACCAGGGCCGCAATAGCAATCATCGATAAGAATTTTTTCATGTCTAAAATGTTTTTTGATTGTCAGTTATTAAAACCGCGACAAAATTGGGCAATGAATGTTAAACCAAGGGTCACCTTCATTTAAGTAATTGTTAAGGAATGCGAAGGGTTTGTTAACCGGAGGTTAAGGAAAAAATTAACTGAGGATAAATTATGCCTAAACTCACCGTGCAAGAGTTCCCTTAGTGATTTTTACCCACCCCCGAGTGGATGTATAAGGAGGGGAGTAAATTCTGAATCCTATTCTACCTACTGAATACTACTTATTAATCGGCACCTTATTCAGTATCGCTTTGATCACATCGGTTGTTTTTACATTATCGGCTTCGGCTTCGTAGTTCATGATGATGCGGTGGTTCATCACATCGAGAGCTACCTCCTTAATATCTTCCGGCAATACATAATCGCGGCCTTCAAAATAGGCAGCTGCTTTGGCGGCCAGGTTCAGGTTAATACTGGCGCGGGGGGAGGCGCCAAATTGAATATAGTTGGCTAATTCATTAAGTTTAAATTCCAGAGGCTTGCGCGTGGCGTACACCAGCTCTATAATATACCGCTCCAGCGATTCTGAAATCTTCACTTTATTAACCTGGTCGCGGATATCAAAAATATCTTCTTTCGTAAGAACCGTATTCACTGTAAAATCAAATTTCATATTTGATATTCTCCGCATCACCTCCAGTTCCTGGTCTTTGGTGGGGTAATCAATCGAAACTTTCATCATGAAACGGTCGATCTGGGCTTCCGGTAACGGATAAGTTCCTTCCTGCTCTACCGGGTTTTGCGTTGCCAGAACTAAAAATGGCCGATCAAGTTTAAAGGTGGTTTCACCAATCGTTACCTGCTTCTCTTGCATCGCTTCCAATAAAGCGGATTGTACCTTGGCAGGTGACCGGTTAATTTCATCAGCCAGAATAATGTTGGCAAAGATGGGGCCCTTCTTCACCTCAAACTTTCCTTCCCGCTGATTGTAGATCATGGTACCTACTAAATCAGACGGAAGAAGATCGGGTGTAAACTGGATACGCGCAAAATCCAGGTGCAGCACACGCGCCAGGGTACTTACCGTCAATGTTTTTGCAAGACCGGGTACCCCTTCCAGCAATACGTGACCATTGGTAAATAACCCAATCAGCAGGCGGTTAACCATGTCTTCCTGGCCCACTACTACTTTACCCACTTCGGCAAATACCTGGTTGATTTTCTGCTTGTGTTGCTGCTGCTTGTCTGTGGCGAGTGCTTCCATTTCTTTTTATGATACCTTCAATTATAGGCCGCAATTTAAACGAATAAACATGAAAAGTGATGGGTGAACATCCGGCTGGTTGATCGGTTGCAGGATTCTTCTATCCGGGTTCAAAAACAGGCGATTGCCAAAAATGTGGAATCTCCAATCAAACCTTACATCGGCACAAAGCTTAATGTTGGATTAACGATGAGCCAAAGTTGACCTTCTATTTTTAGAAGCTTTTTTAAAATCTGTATGGGTAATTTTTTTAAGCGCATCAAAATCAGGGCAAAGCTGCTGCTGGCATTTGGTTCTATCATTCTCCTTTCGGTATTGCTGACCGTCTATGCTATTGTTTCCATAACG
>JAKEEN010000218.1 GCA_022616575.1 Flammeovirgaceae bacterium | reverse complement strand
CATCATTATATCCAGTATGATTAAATCAGGTTTAAATTTTTTAGCGGTTTGTATGGCCTTACTCCCGTCATCGATAGTCTTAACTTTATAACCCTCTTTCTCAAGATTGTACTTTAACAGGTCGAGAATATCTTTGTCGTCATCCACTACCAGTACCCGAAAGGCCATCTTATCACCCATATAATTGTTTGGGTGCAAAATACCTTGCCGGGATTATCAGACAGTTATAGTGAGTTTATATGGGTATTAAGAAATTTAGGGCGGGCACGAAAATTATTAATACAGGAATTCAAATGCCTCCGAGCCTGAGTGCATGTTGAACTGCTTTCTCTGTGATGTCTTCGTAATTCACTTCAACTCGTTTATCGGATTCAATCCAATTGATAATCTTATCCAGGTGTTTCTTTTTTAAACTTTTCACTACAGGCACACCCATTTGCTTTACAGCCGCTGCATTGAAATGCTGCTCCCATTGATTTTTCATAGGGATCACCAGGAGCTTCTTCTTCAGGTAGAGCGCTTCGGCTGGAGTTTCAAAGCCAGCCCCGCACAATATTCCTTTTGCAGTTACCATGCTGTTGGCAAAGGCCTCTTTATTTACCGGGTAAACATTGAGTTTTTCGAGATGGTAAGGCTTTGAAGCATGCTTGGAGAAAATATGCCATTCGATGTATGGAATCTTTGAAAGCAACGATACAATTTTGCGGTCATCATAAGCTGGCAGATAAACTGTGTAATGTTCTTTTGATTGAACATCCAGCTTTCTGATTTCGCTGCGGATAACGGGCGTATAGATGTTTTCATCGTATCGTTCAAAATGAAAAGACACATGCGAATCGGCCGGAGCATATTTATGCAAAATCCAATCGGCTATGGGGTCATAGTTTTTGGGTCTTGGCACTTTTTTAGAAAGCAAAGCCGACTGGTGGCTAAGCGCTACACACTTTACTCCTTTTTGATGGCAGGCCCAGGCTGAAATGGGTTCGAAGTCATTGATCACCAAATCATATTTCCTGACGGGGAAGTCCCTGATTTCTTTATAAACTGCTTTGGTACTGTTCTTCTTAAATGTTTTTAGAAAATCCACGCCACCACTCTTGCCAAAATAAAAACTCAGTCCTTTGGATTTGTACTTGACAGGAAATGAAAGTTTGATATCCGCCTGTGCTCCGCTCACAAATAAATCAAGGTCGCCATATTTTCTTAGCACCGGCACCACATCTTCGGCCCTGCTCAGGTGGCCGTTGCCTGTACCTTGAATGGCATAGAGTAACTTCATTTCTTAACGACTAAAAATTCATTGACAAGATCGCGGAAGATTTCCTCATTGTCCAGCTTGTCGCGCAATCGTTTGGAAAGTTTTACAGACCGGGCTACTTTATCGTTGGCATACCGATAGATACTCCAATCATTCCCATCATATTCAAGTGCTGTCAGGTTCTCTACCCAGTCACCCGAATTCAAATACATTACTTCGCCCTTATCGGTTCGAATGGTTTTGATTTCAGGATGATGTATATGACCACACACTACATAATTGTATCCATTAGAAATAGCAATCTCGGCTGCGGTCTGTTCGAAGTTGTTAATGAATTTAACGGCTGACTTGACGCTGTCTTTTACCCGTTTTGAAAGAGAGATAGGCTCTCTCCGCAGGCGTTTCAATATCCAGTTTACGAAGGTATTGATGTGGATCAGGGTATCATACCCAACAGCGCCCAGCTTGGCCAGCCATTTAGAGTAGCGCATGGTTACATCAAAGACATCGCCATGAAAAATCCAGGCTTTCTTATCTCCTAATTTCAGCACTACCTTATTATCAATTAAGAAAGATGAAAGCCTGAAGCCGGCAAACTTGCGCAGCATTTCATCGTGATTGCCCGGCAGGTACACTACTTTAACTCCCTTTATTAACCAACTTGTAATTTGTTTGACCACCTGCATATGCGACTTGGGCCAATATCTTTTAGAGAATTGCCACATATCGATGATATCGCCATTGAGAATTACTTTTTTTGGTTTGATGGTTTTGAGGTAGCGGAGCAACTCCTCAGCGTGGCAACCGTACGTGCCGAGGTGAATATCAGAGAGTACTACAATTTCTACTTCCCGCCTTTTTCGTTTACCCATGTAGTTGAATGGTGATTCCCTCAGGACAATGGCATCCTGAAGGAATCTATGTATGAAGAAGTTCTACTGGCGCAAAAGTAATGCAACATTATTACTTATGTTTAGCGAAGAGGTTATGGAATTGTTATTAAAAACAACCAGCCACTTCGCTTATATACTTCTATGAACTAAACAACCAGTGCTTGATCTTTCCTAAAACTGTTTTGGGTGCTTCAGTTTGTGCTGTAGCTTCCACGATAACCGGTTCATCCACTTTTGTTACAGCTTTAGCAGGTTTAACAGTCTTTACTTTCTTTAAATAATTTTGTGTGCGAGCCTGTTTCTTGCGTTCCTCTTCCTCCTTTTGTCTCTTGGCAGCCTCGCGCGCTTCACGCTCACGCTGCACTTCTATCGGGTTGCGATCTGACTTTGGTCGAACGAATTGTTTTCGCCTGTCTCTTCCAAAATTTCTTCCTGGTTT
>JAKEEN010000217.1 GCA_022616575.1 Flammeovirgaceae bacterium | reverse complement strand
GCGTTTGCCGGAATGATTGGTGCTGCGGTCATTCCTATTATCACCTCAATCTTTGGAGGCACACGGTTGCAAGCCTCAGGGCCAACAGCCCCGATGACAGCCGTATCGGCACTCACAATCGCTTTTGCTTATGATCACTTCCCTGAGAAAATGCTGGCGGAGCAATTTATCACACTGGTATTTATGATGAATGCGGTTGTGCTGGTGCTTGCCGGTATTGCGCGTCTCGGAAGATTAATCGCTCTCGTCCCTAATGTGATCATTCTCGGATTTATGAACGGAATAGCTGTGTTGATCTGGTATGATCAAATTGTAAAAGTTTTTGCGCTCAAAGGAAAAGAAGTAATGCAAGGCGGATTGGGCCTTAACTTACTTGTCGCTCTCTGTACCTTTGGTATGATTCTGGGGATCGTCTGGTTGGTTAAAAAAATTCCTCTGAACCCACCGTATCGATCTTTAATCTCTGGTGTGCTGTTCAGTATCATTATCATGTCGGTACTGATCGGGTTACTCGGTGTTAACATCGAGCATATTCAATTGGGTGCAACGCTCACATCATTTCAGGAATTCGGAAATATCTTATTGAGTTATTTTCCTTCCGAAATCGTTCAGCCTAAGTACATTTTAATGGCTATTCCATTTGCCCTGGAGCTTACATTATTGGCCTATCTCGATTCTCTCCTCACGGCTTTAATCATTGATCGGATGACCAAGGAAAAATCGGATCTTAACAAGGAACTTATCGCGCAAGGTGTAGCTAACGGAGCAGCAGGTTTTTTCCAGGGAATTCCGGGCGCCCAGGCTACAATACGGTCAGTATTATTAATTAAGGAAGGTGCTCAAACCAGACTAGCCGGTGTTTTAATTGGTGTGTTTGCACTGTTAAGCATTTTAGTATTTAAGGATTACCTCACACTCGTTCCTGCTGCTGTTTTTATCGGTGTGCTTTTGAAGGCCGGCCTTGATGTTTTTGATAAGGACTTTCCAAGGTATTACCTGGCCAATCGATGGTTCAGTTTTACGAAACGAAATATTCAACTTGCATTTATTCTTTTTACAACCGTTGTAACCGTACTCATCGACTTAAATGTTGCAGTCATTTCGGGAACTATACTTTTCTATGTCTGTAAGCTCGTATGGAAAGTGAGTGATGTAGAGCCCGATTTTCAGGAAGTTTCAGAACAGGAAGCAAAACTTATTACAGGTTAATTTTATTAAGAAATCATTTATGGAAATTTATAAAGCACTTTTAGAAGGAAATAGAAAATGGGTTCAAAAGAAGCTGGAGGAAGATCCACACTTTTTTGAAGAGTTATCAAAAGGGCAAAATCCGCAGATACTATGGATCGGTTGCTCAGACAGCCGGGTACCTGCCAACGAAATTACCGGCACCAGGCCCGGTGAAATTTTTGTGCATCGTAACATTGCCAACATGGTAGTGCACTCAGATATGAACTTGCTCAGCGTACTTGACTATGCTGTTAACATTCTTAAAGTAAAACACGTAATTGTGTGCGGGCACTATGGCTGTGGCGGGGTGAGGGCAGCCATGCTTAATGAGCAGTATGGTTTGGTTGACAATTGGATTCGGTTTATCAAAGATGTTTATCGAACACATCAACATGAGCTCGAGGCTATCCATGATGAAGAACTAAGGTTTAATCGTTTCGTTGAATTGAATGTAGTTGAGCAAGTATTTGATCTAACAAAAACAACTATAATTCAGAACGCCTGGCGTGAACGAAATGCACCGGTAGTGCACGGTTGGGTATATAGTCTTAAAACAGGCATCATCAAAGATCTTAACGTTAGTTTTGGAAGTTCGCAGGAGTTGCCAACCATTTACAGGATTAACGGCAACGGAGTGCCTGCCTAATCATTTAATTTTAGAATTTTAAGGATTGCTTCTATGAAATTTCATTTCGTAAAGCAATCCTATTTGTTAAACTGAATACATATGAGTGATCAATCAAACCCTTTGAAAAATTTACCCAGCGATATACCGGCAAGTATTGTCGTGTTTCTGGTTGCCTTGCCTTTATGTCTTGGTGTTGCTTTGGCATCCGGTGCTCCTTTATTTTCAGGAGTTATTGCCGGTTCCGTTGGCGGACTAGTTGTGGCGGCCTTTAGTAAATCTGCGTTGAGTGTAAGCGGACCTGCTGCCGGATTGACAACTATTGTATTTGCGTCAATTCAAACATTAGGCAGCTACGAAACTTTTCTGCTTGCTGTAGTTCTTGCGGGGTTGATTCAGATTGTACTCGGTATACTCAAAGCCGGCACAATCGGTAATTATTTTCCTTCATCCGTGATCAAAGGTATGCTGGCTGCAATCGGCTTAACCTTAATCTTAAAGCAAATTCCACATGCAGTCGGTTACGATAAGGATTTTGTGGGCGATGAAAGCTTTTTGCAACCTGACGGAGAGAATACATTTTCTGAAATCATGACAGCCTTCAATTTTATTCAACCGGGTGCCATTATTATTTGCCTCCTGTCTATCGCCATTTTGTTTTTATGGGAACGCCCCTTTTTAAAAGAAAAAAAATTTACCACGATAATCCCAGCCCCATTAGTAGTCGTTGCCCTTGGCATTACATTGAATGAATTTTTCAAAACCAGGGCGGTCGATTTATATATTAATACAGAGCATCTCGTATCGCTACCCGTATCAACCGATTTCTTCACGTTTATTTCTCAATTCTCTTTACCGGACTTTGGTTCGATCTTAAATCCTTCCGTATGGACAGTTGCCCTCACAATAGCCATTGTTGCGAGCCTCGAAAGCCTATTAAGCATTGATGCGGTTGACAAACTGGATCCGTACAAAAGAATTACCCCTCTAAACAGAGAACTGAAAGCACAGGGATTAGGAAACCTGGTGAGTGGCCTTATTGGTGGGTTGCCTGTTACTTCTGTGATTGTTCGCAGTTCAGCAAATGTTAACTCAGGAGCAAAAAGTAGAATGTCAGCAATATTGCATGGGCTTTTGTTATTTCTTACGGCATTACTAATCCCGGGATTGCTCAATAAAATACCTCTTGCCTCTCTCGCGGGCATTTTGCTTTCTGTGGGATGGAAGTTGACTAAACCATCGGTAATTCATTCTATGTTCATAAAAGGATACGATCAATTCATTCCCTTCATCGCCACGATAGTGGCCATTTTGTTAACCAACTTATTGCAAGGTATTATGATCGGTATCGGTGTAGGATTAATATTTGTGCTTCGTTCAAATTTTCATCATGCCCTTTTCTGTGTGAACGAAGGAAGTAATTACCTCATTAGGCTGACTCGCGATGTTTCGTTCCTTAATAAGGCTTTATTGCGAAATACCTTAAGTCAAATCCCTGATGGAAGCCACGTGATCATTGATGGTGCGCGTTCCACTTTTATTGATAAAGATATCCTTGAGACCATTGCTGATTTCAAAGAATCAGCCGCCAGCAGAGAGATAGGTATTGAATTCAAGCAATCGGTAACCGCATTAAACCCAATTTTTAAAGTATGACAACCAAAGAAAGAATTTTATTGGAAAGTAAAGCTTGGGTTAAGGAAAAGCTAACCCTTGATGAAGAATACTTTAGCCGCTTGTCAGCCTTACATGTGCCAAAAATCTTATGGATTGATTCTATCGATAGTCTTGTACCCGTCAGGGAGATTACTAATACAGAACCGGGAGAAATACTGGTATACAGGAACATGGGCAATATTATAAAGGAGAGCGATGAAAGCTTAATGGCAGTGCTCGAGGATGCCCTTGAGGTTTCTCATGTAAAGCATATTATCGTATGTGGCTACAGCCACTGCAGCAGTTTACGTGAGGTAATCCAAGGGACTGTGAAACCCCTCACTCGTCAATGGCTCATCGATTTAAGGAGTCTGTATGAACTGTACCACCATGAGTTTGAGGGACTTTCTTTTGAGAAAAAAGAAAGAAAGTTATGCGAGTTGAACATCAAGCAGCAAATCCAGAATTTAGAAAGACTTCCAATCATTCAGAAGGCCTGGAAAGAGAGTAATTACCCAAAACTATACGGCTGGTACTTTGACTTGAATACCGGGTCATTTTCAGAAGTTGCCGTCAGCGAAGAGAATAAGTTAGTCATTGCATAGATCAGGTTTTTAAAACCTTTCAGGTCTTTTATATTTGCGCGATGAATAATTTTGTAGAAGAGCTGAAATGGAGAGGTATGCTGCACGACATCATGCCGGGCACAGAAGACTTACTGTTAAAGGAATCCACAACAGCCTATATAGGTTTTGATCCGACAGCCGATTCATTACATATAGGAAGTTTAGCCCAGATTATGACCTTGGTACATTTTCAAAAATGTGGTCACAAACCTATAGCCTTAGTGGGTGGGGCTACTGGTATGATTGGTGATCCTTCAGGTAAAAAGGAAGAGCGAAAATTATTAACGGTTGAAGATATTCAACACAATGCAGCATGCATTAAAAAGCAACTCGAGAAATTCCTGGATTTCAAAGCAGAAAAGAATCCGGCAGAGTTAGTTAATAATAACGATTGGTTCCAGGGAATACAGATGATTGCTTTTCTTCGTGATGCCGGAAAGTATTTAACGGTAAATTACTTATTGAGTAAGGGATTCATTAAAGACAGGCTTGCCCAGGGCGGTGAACTTTCTTTTACCGAGTTTAACTACATTTTGATGCAAGCGTATGATTTTATGTGGTTATACGAACATAAGAACTGCAAACTTCAGATGGGTGGTTCTGATCAGTGGGGTAATATTACAGCGGGCACAGACCTTATTCATAAAAAATTAAGAGGTGAAGCCTATGGGCTAACCTGTAAACTCATTACCAAGTCAGACGGGTCAAAGTTTGGAAAAACGGAAAGCGGAAACGTATGGTTAGACCCGGCAAAGACCTCGCCTTATAAATTCTATCAATTCTGGCTTAACTGCTCTGATGAAGACGCGACTTCTTATATAAGGATATTTACGCTGAAGAGTAAGGAAGAAATTAACACTATGATGGCGGAGCATGCCAATGCTCCTCACCTGCGTAAACTCCAGCATGAGTTAGCCAAAGACATTACCATCCGGGTTCACTCTCAAACAGATTATGAACAAGCTGTGAAAGCATCAAATATCCTATTTGGAAATTCTACCACGGAAGACCTTCAAGGTTTGGATGAAGAAACTTTGCTAAGTGTATTCGAAGGTGTGCCACAGGTTTCGATTTCAAAGGCCGAATATGAGTTTTGCGCGAGTAGCACTGATTTACTCTCAACAGCAACGAAGAGCGTAATATTCTCCTCTAAAGGAGAAGCCAGAAAAATGATCCAGGCGGGTGGAGTGAGTATAAATAAAGAGAAGGTGGCTGATGCTAATGCAAAGCCGAATTACAATTTATTGCAAGGGAAATACCTGTTGGCCCAGAAAGGAAAGAAGAATTATTATTTGATGATTGTTGAATGAACTAGAAGGACCGCCTCTTTAAATACAGTCTATGATACTGAGGCGGCCTTTTTAAAAACTATTGAGTTATTTTATAGCCAAATGAAAATTGGATCGTATTCAATTTAATTTCAGCACCACTTAAGGTTGATTTAGCAACATCTGAAATTCCTAAGCAATATCGAAAAGTAAGATCAATCATCTCATTAATATTAAACCCTGCCCCAAGATTTAAACTAATGTCTGTTCCGTTTACAAAAGTATCAACATCGGTTTCTGTTGTTAAAATGAATCCAAAATCATTCTCTGTATATTTTAGTTTTCCCCCCACAAGAAGTCCCAATTGAAGTCCACCTTGTAGATTGAATTTTTCATTGATATTGTACTTTAGCATGACTGGTATAGAAAGGTATGATGGATTCCACTCATATTCTTCTGAATAATCTGGTGGCTCTACATAGGTAGATGTTCCTCCAACTGAGTTGTAAATCAATTCTGGCTGAAGCACTAAATTGTCGGATAAAGCATAATTCATAAACCCTCCAATATGAAAGCCAATTTTCGGATCCGTATCCAACTCCAATCCGCCAAATGAAACTTTGGTGTTTGCAATGTTTAAGCCTCCCTTGAGACCAAAAGTTACTTGTGCATAGCTACCTGCTGTAACTAACACGAACAGAATTATCAATAATCTTTTCATAATAATTATTTTGGCTAGTTGATTAAAACTGTGGCGAATATAGATAAGAAACTCTCATCTGCAAATACCCATTGGTAGGTATTAGTTGCCAATCTTAAATAACTTATATCCTATTGAAAGTTGAATAACTCTATTTTTAAAAGATGGAGCTGCCGGAACTCCACTGTCATCAAGATCAGAAAGACCGATGTTATAGCGTGCATCAATAAGCAAACCAAAGGGCAAATCCCATCCTAATCCAATATTTGCACTAAGGTCTGAACCTTTAAAAGAGTCCTTAACATTGGCTCCATCAATCTCAGCTTTAGAAAGGAAACCAAATTGTGGACCAGCTTGGATGTTCAAGCCTGCAGCAAGGTAAAGCTTAACCATTACCGGAATGTTAATATAACTTGTTTCAAGTTTATTAACATCATACTTCGCACCTTGTTGTGAGAATAAAACCTCTGGCTGGATACCAATCTTAGTAAGCTTGAAAAGTGCAAAGGCGCCCGCGTTAATACCTGTTACGTTGTCTGTGCTAACATCTGTATCAGCTTTAGAAATATTGACCCCACCCTTAAGACCTAAAGCTACCTGTACTTGTGCAAATGAAGCCGAGGTGATCAGCAACAGTGCAACGGTTAAAAATTTAGTCATTGTTTTCATAATTCAAGTTTAAAAGTTTATAAATTTTAAAGTTATAAAGTTCAAAGTCTATTGGTAAGTTTTCTGAATTGGCCG
>JAKEEN010000216.1 GCA_022616575.1 Flammeovirgaceae bacterium | reverse complement strand
GACCAGTCAGGTTTTTCTCAAAACGAGCCCGTAGAGCTAAGATTAGTTCTTCCTGTTGTTCTGATGAAAGCCTGCCTGCCCGGCCTCGCTTCGTCAAAGCGCTTCGTGGAGGCGAGTAGGCAGGCTTTCTTTTGGTTTTACTATTTTTCATATTCTGTAAAATGTTCTCTCTATAATTTGCCTGCAAACTGTAAGCATCAAGCCTCCCATGAGAACGAAGGCTTGAAGCTTCACCTTATTTAATCCTCTAATCCCTTTCCTTTGAGAATTTTCGGCATACATTTTTCAATCCTTGATTCCCGGGTCTTCGATTGCTTGGCCGATGAAAAATAAAGAAGATATCCTCTTTGTCGTCCTGGTGTGAGCGCACTAAATGCATTCTTTAAAGCAGGAGTTGCTTCCAACACATGTTTAAATTCTACAGGCATCTTAAACTCTGAAGTTTTTTTCAATGGCACTTTCACACCGGCCTTTTCAATTTTAATGGCTTCTTTAATGTAGGATTTCAAAACTGATTCCATATCAACGATTTGGTCAACATGGTTGAACCGAATCTGCCGGGCTGCCTGCACATTCTCCGTTTGCTGTATCATAATTTTCCTGGGATCCTTTAGCAAGGCGCCTTTGTGGAACAATAGCGCACAGTAGTCTTTAAACCCGTGTATTAAAACGATGTTACTACCTTCAAACGTGTAGCAGGGACAACCCCATTTCAATTCTTCGGTAAGTCCAACGTCAAGAACAATCATTCTCAATCTATCATATGCTTCCTGCCACCTGGTGGCTTTATTGAAGAACCAATCAACCTTAGGATTCATGACACTCATTCTTCTTATTGATTAATTACCTATCGGGATAAGTTTTCTTTCCGCGGGCCTGAAGTACCATGATACTATCGTCAGGATCAACAGTAATGCAGGTCCGAAAATTTGCTGACCGCCATGCCCGCTGGCTACATGAGAAATCACAGCACCGCTCATGGCAAAGAAAAAGCCCGCATAAGCCCATTCCTTTAGTAAGGGAAATTTAGGTACAAGTAAAGCAACTACGCCCAATATTTTCCATGACCCGATGAGGGTCATCAAATAGCCGGGATAACCGATGCTTGTGAAATTGTCGACTTCCTCTTGCATTTTGATTAACTGTACTACTCCGGTTGCTACCATTCCTAATGCAAGCCAGATGGTTGCGATCCAATAAATGATTTTGTTTCTCTTTGTCATATTGTTTTTATTTTAATTGGTTTACTATTTCTTGTATTCGGTTATGTGCCATGTTGATGCCTTGAACAAAGGGCATCTTCAGGTGTTGGTCTCTTTGGGTGACTGATTCATAAATCGTATGCATAGTTAATTTGCTGGTGTCGTTTGTTAGTTTTACAAATTCCAATACTTCAAGCTGGACGCCCAGAAGGGTATTCTCAAATTCAAAGGTTCGGATAATCTTCTGGTTGGGAGTAAACTCATGTATTGTTCCATTAAATCTATGCTTGTTTCCTTTAGGGTCGGTGGTCTCAAATTGGTAACTGCCGTGCTTTTTATTTTCAAGCTTCAGCACTTTCGTTCCCATCCATTGTTCAACAATGTCCGGGTCAACATACGCTTTAAAAAGTAATTCCAGGGGTAAATCAAACTCCCTTGTTATTAGCAATTCCTGTTTGCCATCTTCGGCATGGACTTTTGTTTTTCGTTCCATGGTATTCTATTTCTTAATTCCGATACCTATCGGGAGGATTTATATTTTTTCATGATGGTTTCCAGTTTGTTAAACTTGTCATCCCATGTGTTGCGGAAGGGTTCAATAAAGTCCGCTATTTTTTTCATCTTTTTGGGATTTAAGTGATAATAAATTTCCCTGCCGTTTTGCTCTTGTTTAAGCAATTCGCACTCCGTGAGTATTTGCAGGTGTTTTGAAACGGTTGGTCTGGCCGTGTCAAAGTTTGAAGCGATGGCCCCTGCTGTCATGGAGTGTGAAGCAACCAATAAAAGTATAGCCCTTCGTGTCGGGTCTGCGATGGCCTGAAATACGTCTCGTCTCAAATTCATTGTGTAGCTATGTGGCTATAAATATATATGTAGCTATTTAACTACGCAATTTTTTTCCACAGTTTTTTTAAGGATGTTCTTGCTGGATCTTAGCGTTTAGCGATCAGTATTGAAACCCAAAGTTATCTCCCACCGGAGGTTTTTTGACTTTTAAACCGTCCGATATTGTTGAGGAACTTTTTCTCGGAAACAAATAAGGTCAAAAATGGGTATCACATGTAACCGACCCGACCAAATCATTGTCATAGCAGAAAAAGACAGCGCTTATGGCAATCGGTCCTAAAAAGTTGTTCTCTTTAATTGCTCCGGTAATCGTGGTTGCCGCAGGATTTGTTTATTTCTTCTATTGGAAACCCTGTAGTGGGTATTTTGCTGACCAAGATAAAGGGTGGGGCTGGGGCGAAAAGGTAGAGTCATTTGCAAATAAAGTGGCAATGAACAACGCTATTCCGGGCATGGCTGTGGCAATTGTTAAAGACGGAGAGGTTATTTATTCGCAAACGTATGGTGTAGGTAATGTACTCAGGCCCAATCAGGTTATTACATCATCATCCAATTTTCACCTGGCATCCATTTCTAAAGCGCTGGTGGCAATGGCTGTTCTTAAAAATGCAGAAGCAGGCAATCTCAGCTTAGACAAACCGGTTGTTGAATACTACCCGGAATTCAGTATGGCGGATGATCGTTATAAAGCAATTACCGTTCGACAGATTTTGACGCACACATCTGGAATCCCCGATGTCGAAGATTATGGTTGGGAAAATCCGTTGGTTGATTCAGCTGCTTTGCCAGAATATATCAGCACGCTTGCTTCCAAAAAACTGGACTTCAATCCCGGAGAAAAATGGGAATATAGCAATGCCGCTTACGATTTATTGGGCGTAGTGCTATCTCGTATTAATGGCAAGTCGTTCGAGCAATATATGAAAGAAGATATTTTGATGCCGCTTCGGATGCCAGGCAGCTCATTCTATTTTCCTGAAATAGATTCTTCTCTTCATATGAAAGGCCACACAGGAAAATTTAATGCTGTGCCTGTAGCTTACTATCCGTACACGCGGGCACACGCACCCAGCTCTACACTCCAATCAAACGTATCAGATGTTAGTCAACTTGTTTTAAACCTTTTGTCAATCGAAGCCGTCCCGCTACTTTCAAAATCAAGTATAGCTGAAATGTGGAGACCTACTGTTAAAGTACACG
>JAKEEN010000027.1 GCA_022616575.1 Flammeovirgaceae bacterium | reverse complement strand
TTGGGACTGATTTTGCCATAGCTGATTCTCTTGTTGATTAACATTCACATTATTTTGAATGCCGATCTTAACGGCCTCTTGGAACGTGAGCTTTGAAACACTTTCCTGTGCCTTGGCGAAAAATGAAACAACTACTAAAACAACTCCTAAAAAAAACTTCTTCATCATATCTTAAACTCTTTCTACAACTGAACTATCTTCCACTACTGCGCCATCGGCTACCCGCACAATACGCTTGCCATACCTTGCATTTTCTTCCGAATGTGTTACCTGGATGATAGTGATGCCTTCATCGTTCAACTTTTTAAAAATCTCCATGATCTGTTTGCCCTGATCGCTGTGAAGATTTCCAGTAGGCTCATCGGCTAATAATAATTTAGGTTGCCCAACAATGGCGCGGGCAATTCCAACCAACTGTTGTTGTCCCCCGCTTAACTGTTCCGGAAACAAATCTTTCTTTGCTACCATATTAAACCGGTCGAGCAATTCAGCCACCATACTTTTGCGCTGACTCCCGTTTACTCCTTTATATAAGAGAGGTGTTTCAATGTTTTCATACACGGTTAGTTCATCGATCAGGTGATAGGCCTGAAAAATGAAACCGATGTAGTTTTTGTGCATGTCCGATTTCTGTTTCTCCCTGATCTTATGCACGGCCTGATCGAAGAAATAATACTCACCGGCCGAAGGCTCATCGAGCATGCCAATAATATTCATCAGGGTTGATTTACCCGCCCCGCTGGGACCCATAATGGTGAGAAATTCACCTTGCTCAACATCGAGGTTGATGCCTTTTAAAATAAATGTGCGCTGGAACCGTGTGTCAACATACTTATCGATATCGCGAAGCTTGATCATGAATTCATTGATTTGTCCACCAAATTTCCAACAATAGTGCCAAGGCTATGAATCCTAGTTTGAAGCACAGAAAATGGGTTTTTAGAAGGGAATAACCGTCCGCTTATGCAGAGGGGTGTCCGTAAAAGGACACTAAAGGACTAGTGGGTAGAGAATCACATCCACCCTGCGGTTCATCCGCATGCCACCGAAAGACCGATTGTTATAAACAGGGTTTTCAAGTCCCCAGTCTTTGGTTGAGATTTTATGTTCAGGGATGCTTTTGTTAAGCAGCAACTGCCTGACGGACTCACTTCGCATTTTAGATAACCACTCATTGTACTCTTTTCCCCCAATAGGGTCAGTATGGCTGATCAGGTGAATTTCATATTTGTTAAGTAAGTCAGGAACTGAGTCTAGCCATAAAAATAATTCCTGTGCCTGAAACTCATCAATATCGTAGCTGCCTCCACCGAAGTAGATACTCTTTCGAATCTCCTCATTTTTCGATTGAGATAACGAGGTAATTGAAATGGTTAATAACAACACCACAATCCAGCGCATATGTTAAATTTAGTCAATTAAATTGCTCGTAAAGGCGCAATGTCGCTAAGCCAATATGTTATCAGAAAACGAATTATCTAAAGTAATTGTTGATGCTTCCTTCAATATTCATCAAAAATTAGGTCCGGGGCTCCTTGAATCTGTCTATGAAGAAATTCTCTATTACGAACTTTACCATAAAGCCGGGTTAAAAGTTGATCGTCAAAAGGGGTTCCTGTGATTGATGAGAATGTAAAACTTGACTTAGGTTTTCGTACGGATTTAATTATTGAGAATAAGGTGATAATTGAAATTAAGTCAGTTGAATTTGTTGCCGATGTTCATTTTAAGCAACTTTTAACGTACCTGAAACTAACCGGGTTGAAACTGGGATTACTTATTAATTTCAATCAAGCGTTGATCAAAGATGGAATTACGTTGATCAAAGATGGAATTAAAAGAGTGGTGAATAATCTTTAATATCTATCGCAAAGGCGCTAAGAAATAAAACTTTGCGTCTTGGCGTCTTCGCGAGAAATTAATACTGAGACAGAATTGGTTTGTTACCCAGAATGTTTTCAATTTTCTCCATCACATCGGCAGTCAGTAATTCTTTCAATTCTAATGCCTTAAAATTCTCTTGCAACTGAGCTGATTTAGAAGCTCCTAAAATAACGGTACTCACATGCTCATTTTTCAAGCACCATGCTATAGCCAGGACCGGGAGCGATACACCCAGTTCTTTGGCAAAGGTGGTAAGTTTTCTGGCCCTGGACAGATTCGCTTCTGCAAGTGCAGCATCCTTCAACCATTCCATTCCTAAAATACTTAATCGCGTGTCTCCGGGAAAACTGTCATTATACTTTCCTGTCAACACTCCGGTTGCCAGTGGTGACCATATTGTAGTTCCCAATCCGACAGTCTTATAAATCTGTGCATACTCCACCTCCACTTTATTTCTCTCCAGCATGTTATACTGAGGTTGTTCCATGGTGGGTCCAATCAAAGAATAGCGTTGAGCGACCATATGTGCTTCCATAATCTCCTGAGCGCTCCACTCACTGGTACCCCAATACAAAATCTTTCCCTGTTGAATCAGGTTATGCATCGTCCACACGGTTTCTTCAATCGGTGTTTGTTTATCCGGACGATGACAGAAATACAAATCGAGGTAGTCAAGCTGCAACCGTTTCAGTGCTTGTTCACATGCTTCTACCACATGCTTGCGATGCAACCCCTTTTGAGTTGGCCTGGCATCCTTACCGAGGTATCCGAAAAAGACTTTGCTCGAAATAATGTAACTGTCGCGGTCCCAATTTTTCTTTTTCAGGATTTCACCCATCACGATTTCTGAACGGCCTCTTGCATAGATCTCTGCATTATCAAAAAAATTAACTCCGTTATCATAGGCTATCGACATCAATTCATCCGCTGTGTTGTTACCAATTTGCTTACCGAATGTAAGCCACGACCCTAATGACAAGGCGCTGATTTGAAGACCTGATTTTCCGAGGCGTCTATACTCCATTTAGTTGTTGGTTTTTGGTTGTTCGAAATCATTAAAAAAAGAAATAACCTTCGGCCAAAGTCTCTCTTTGGATGAGCGTGAGAAGAAACCAAAGTGGCCAATCTTTTTCATATGGTAATCCTTTAACAATAATCGCTCTACAGAAGTTGGTGCCTTCGAATAAAATTTTCGTAAGGCCTCAACACTTTTATCAGTCGCTATGGTGTCATCCTCCGGATAGATAAACAGTGTTGGCATTTTTACTTCATGAAAGTAATGTTGTTGTATGGTCTTGCCCAAAAAGTCTCCGTAATAATTCTGGTTCAGGCACCAGGCTCTCCATTCTTTGGCAACACCTTTGGGTAGATCTTCGCCCAGGTTGAACCAACTGGCGGGTAAATATCCAATTGTTGAATTCATAATAGGTTCTAATCCATACCATATAAATAAAGTAAAGTATTTATATGGCGATGCCAGGTACTTCCAATAGCCGGTGGAACTGCTTACTGCAAGGGCCTTGGAAAATTTGTGATAATTATCCATGAAACCTACTTGTTGTCCGCCCGCACTATGGCCAACGGCAAATTTTGGCAACGAAGGGAATCGGTCATCCAGCCAATCGAGAACAGCAGCCATATCTTTTTGTCCCCATTCATGATTGTGCGCATGAAATCCGCTCAGCGATTTGGGTCTTGATTCACCAATTCCCCGATAATCAAAAATCACCACATGATAACCGGCCTCTGATAGATACGTGGCAAAGTTCGAGTAAATTTCTTTTTTCACTCCTGTGGCTGAATTAATCTGGATGCAACCGCTAATTGCGTGCTTAGCTTCAAACAAGACTGCACTTAATGGAAATCCATCTCGGGAAGGTATGGTGTACTTAGTCATTAGGCATTAGGCATTAGGCATTAGGCAATGGGCAATGGGCACTTGTTACCGTCATTAGTCACTGGTTGTTGTACAAAGTAAAAGATTTTTAGAGATCGCTTAAACATTTATATTTATCTGGTATTTGGTTCGAAATGAAGTATTAGCCGGTATAGGGCACAGGCGTTGATTCTCGGAATCTTCGGAAGTAAAATAAAATAACAAGGGTCAGCGGGTAAAAGAATATTTATTAACACCCATGAACGAAGCAAAGTGAACAAAATTTTTATAGGTTGTTTGTTAATAATATTATGTTCATGCGCAGGGATTGAAACTTTGCACAGAAACAAACTTACTGATGGGTATTACTCGTATCGGGAAGGGGGAAAGAAATTCAGCAGGGTGTACCTTGACGTTGAAGACGACTCTTTAACACTTTTTCATAATCAGACACCAACTGTCTGGACAGATAACCGCGAAATATTTACCAAATCACACTTTGACATAGATGTAATTACGGTACCGTTTAAGTATCGACCTTCATCGTTTAACTTCCCCAGGCAAATGGACACCGACTTCAATGGAAACATCTATGTTGGATTTAGAAATGATCACTTTTTAGTTCACCAACAAATCACCCCCACCGGCACTCAAAAGCGAACCTTTCACAGTGCTTTTACCATGGGGGTATTTGGCGGGTTGGGCTCATCATTTATTAGCCCCTGGACTACAAATTACAGGATCACCGATGAATACTCCGGGTTCATTGTCAGTAGGGGTATCGCGATTATGACGGGCATTAATAGCCTCACTTTTGGAATGGCGGTTGGATGGGACTCTTTGACAGATCGGGATAAGGATGTTTGGATCTATCAAAACAAAGCGTGGTATGGTTTATCTGTTGGATTAAGTATCCATTAGTACTTCAACCAGAGTACTTTTGCATCTTTTCCAATTTCAGTTACTGAAATGATAATGACGTTTCCATATTCGGAATCATCCCAGGCCGCATATTTTGCTTCACCAATCAATAAATTGGCAGTCCATGGAATGGTATTCGAATGCCCGCTAATCAACACAGTTCCTCCTCTATGCTTACTAAGCATCTCTTCAATGGGTTCAGATTTCATGGCCTCGTAATCCTGGAGTTGCAGATTTCGCGCTTCGGCAATAGCAGCAACGGTATTGCGCGTGCGCTTGTATGGAGTTGAGTACACTGCATCTATAGCAGTTTCTTTCAACAGTGCATTTAATCGCTCAGCACGCACTTTACCTATTTCACTAAGTTCAGCATCTTTACTTCCATCGGCCTGCTTCTCCGCATGACGAACAAGTATAAAGGTAGTAATACGTTGTTGGGCACTTCCGTAAGTGTTCAGTAGAAATAGAAAAAGGAGTAAAAACAGAGTCCTCATATTTATCAAGTTTTAAAGTTTTAAGTTATTGTGAAGATATGGTGAAAATAACTTCCAACTTTGAATTTTAATTTTCGACTATTTAAACTTCTCTTCCACTTCTTTCGGAATCACACACCCTTCCCTTTTAAAAGTATCGGCCAGCGAAAAAATCTTCCAACCTTCTTTTGTTTTATGAAGTTGAAATGCATCAACTCCGCAATGGCTGAATTTGTTTCCCAAATAAAATGCGTAGTCACACCAAGCCTGAGCAAAATCACCTTCCACTTTAATGTCCATATTCCAAACAGGTTCGCTCCAGGCTTCTGCATGAGGTGTGCCCACAGCCTTTGCAAATTCATCTACGGATCCTTCACGTCTTAATACGGGCTCGCCTGTTTTATTTCTCACCACTCTAACCATTGTTACGTCCATTGTAAATACAGACCTGAGCATAGTGCTATCGCCAGCATTCATACTCGTAAACAATCGGTCAATTACATCGCGAACGGCTTGCTTTTCGTCTTGAGCAAACACACGGGTTGTTGCTATAATAGCTAAGAAGAAAATTATCTTTTTCATATATAAAAAACATGAATTACAGGCTTCAATTTCTTTATATTTTCCAATAAAGACCGCATTTTTCCGCTAACGGTAAATGCACCCCGGCATTGGCTTTTTTAACTATCTTTGAATGATTGTGAATGCCTTAACCATGAAGTTTTACTCCTTACTCATTGTCTCTTTTCTGCTGTCAACGGTTTTATTCGCACAAAACGACAGCTTGTTAAAGGTGCTTGATACTGCCAAGCTGGAGCGGAAAGTGAAGACCCTGAACGAACTATTCCGTG
>JAKEEN010000215.1 GCA_022616575.1 Flammeovirgaceae bacterium | reverse complement strand
GTTCAGGCAGATGAACTTGAATTTATTTCAAAGTTTAGCAAGTCATTAGATGTTGATAAAATTGATCGCTCTTATTCCTTAATGAATGATTCGGCCTACCATTTAGAACGCAACGGAAGCGCGAAAATGATTTTTATGGATCTGTCGCTTCAACTTTCAAAAACCATAAATCCCTGATTTGTTATTTGTTAACTCGTTTATCGGTAATAACACACCTTTGCACACTCCCTCGATTAACTATTAACTATTAACGGATATTATTATCTTAAGGCATGAGTCAAACCATTCGTATCGGTACACGCAGCAGCAAGCTGGCTCTATGGCAAGCTGATTTTGTTGCCCAACTTCTTAGACCCTCCGGATTTTTAACGGAGATTGTACCCATTGAAACACGGGGAGACAAAATACTGGATGTAAGCATCGCCAAAATCGGAAATAAAGGAGTTTTTACAGAAGAGATTGAAGCTAAACTTTTGGATAGCTCCATCGATATTGCTGTCCACAGCGCCAAAGACCTTTCTTCAGAACTCCACGAAGAACTTGAATTGATTGCTTTCACTGAACGCGAATCAGTAAACGATGTAGTGGTCAGCTTTAATAAAAATTTTGATTTATCAGCAGCGGGCATCCGGGTCGGTACTTCAGCAACACGAAGAGTCGCCTTTTTAAAACATTTTTATCCGCAGGCGCAAGCAGTATCCGTGCGTGGAAATCTTCAAACCCGGTTGCGCAAGTTGGAAGAAGGCGAATGTGATGCATTGATCCTTGCCTTCGCGGGGGTTTACCGAATGGGCTATGAGGATTTGATTGTAGAAAAAATTGAGACTAGTTACTTTGTACCGGCTGTCGGGCAGGGGAGTTTAGCCGTTGAATGCCACCGTAAGTTAGATTTTCAAAAAAAGGAAGCCATTCAAAAATTTGTGAACCATACCGAATCGGAAGTATGCATTCGCGCAGAGCGATCGTTCCTAAAAACCCTGCAGGGCGGTTGCAGCATCCCTGCCTTTGGCTATGCCCATTTTGAAGGCACTATGATCACTATTAAAGCGGGGATTATTTCATTGGATGGGCAGCGAATTTCAAAATCGAAGCGCTCTGGTAACCCCGAAGATGCCAAAGAACTGGGCCGACTGGCCGCATTCGAAGTACTCGATAATGGTGGCAAGGACATTCTAACCTCTATTCGCCATTCTATGGCCGAAAGTTTTTAATTGAGAATAAGTTTTATTTTTGCGGCAATTAAAATTCTATGAACAAGATTCTTACGTCATTTTTGCTGATTTCGCTTATTGTAACGGGGTGCGCACAAAACAAAGATTATGTAGTAACCATCAAAACCCAGTATGGCGATATGGTGGCTATTTTATATGATGAAACTCCGAAACATAAAGAGAATTTTATAAAACTGGCCAAAGAGAAATATTTTGACAGCCTACTTTTTCACCGGTGTATTGAGGGCTTCATGATTCAGGGTGGAGACCCAAATTCCAAAAAGGCCAAGCCGGGCGAGCATTTGGGAACCGGTGGCCCTGGTTACACGGTTGATGCAGAATTTGTACCCCAATACTTTCACGAAAAAGGTGCGCTTTCTGCTGCGCGCATGGGCGATAATGTAAATCCACAGAAAGCATCGAGTGGAAGTCAATTTTATATCGTTCAGGGCGTACCATATAAAGAAGCAGATTTAAAAGTGGATCAAAATAAGTTGAACATGGCGATGCAGCAATTCTTCGCCAACCCAACAAATAAACCTGCCTACGATTCGATGGTAACTTTATATCAATCGGGTGATATGGATGGTTATCAGAAAAAATTTATGAGTTTGAAACCACGCGTTGAAAAATCAACCGGCATCAGTACAGAAAAAACTGTTGCCCCCGAACGTCTCAAAGCCTATACCACCGTAGGCGGTGCGCCTCATTTAGATGATCAATACACCGTATTTGGAAAAGTAATTAAAGGACTGGAAGTGATCGACAAAATTGCATCTCTACCTAAAGACCGTGCGGACAGGCCAACGGAAGATATTCGCATGTTTGTAACTGTGGAAGAAATGTCGAAAAAGAAAATCGAGAAAGAGTACGGGTATAAATTTCCGGATTCAAAGTAAGATCAAAAATAGAATAATTGTAGCTAATACTTTACCGCAATGGCACAAAGTCGCAAATGAAGCGATCAACTAAGAATATTCCTCACTCCTCATGAAGATTCTCATTACAGGCGCTAATGGACTCTTAGGTCAAAAGCTTACTCAGCTATTAGCAAAAGATAATCAGATTGATCTGGTTGCTACAGCGAGAGGAGCCCTTTCTGTTCCGCTGCAGCGAGGTTCATTTTTTCCTCTTGATATTTCTAATCAGCGCGAGGTAGATCATGTCATCCAACAAACCCAGCCTGATGTGATCATCAACACAGCAGCCATGACAAACGTAGATGCGTGCGAACTGCAGCGTGAAGCCTGTTGGAAGGCCAATGTGGAGTCTGTTCAGTATTTAGTTGATGCCTGCGAAAAAAATTCGATCAGGCTCATTCATGTTTCCACTGATTTTATTTTCGATGGAACTCATGGCCCCCTGGATGAAAATGAAAAACCAAATCCTGTAAACTACTACGGAGAAAGTAAGTTGGCTGCAGAGAAAATTATTCAACAAAGCAAATTAGACTGGTGTATACTCAGAACCGTATTAGTGTTTGGTATTTCATCAGACATGAGCCGCTCTAATATTGTACTGTGGGTAAAGAAAAGCCTGGAAGAAAGAAAAACAATTAGTGTGGTGAATGATCAATGGCGCACCCCTACCCTTGCTGAAGATTTAGCAATAGGCTGCTACCTGGTAGCAACTAAGAATGCAAAAGGAATTTATAACATCTCAGGAAAGGATTTTCTTTCTCCCTTCGATATTGCAATCATGACTGCAGAATTTTTCAAGCTCGATAAAAATCTGATCAGAGCAACTGATTCGACCCAATTTAAGCAACCAGCAGCCAGACCTTTAAAAACAGGGTTCATCATTGACAAAGCAAAAAAAGAGTTAGGCTACGAGCCTCACTCTTTTCAACAAGGGTTAGCCATTCTTCAGTCTCAGCTTTGATCTTTCTTACCGCCCTTCAGTACGAAGTAATAGATTGGAATACCAATTAAGGTAATAATCAATCCTGGCCATGTGTAGGTCGGTTTGAATACAATCAGCAACACACAGAATGTAATACCCATCACGATATAAATGACAGGCAATATTGGATAGCCGAATGCTTTATAAGGTCTCTCTGCTTCCGGTCTTTTCTTTCTCAAAATAAATATACCGAGGATAGTGAGCATATAAAACAACACAACCACAAATGAAACCATGTCAAGTAAATCGCCATACTTGCCGCTTAAACACCAGGCTGAAGCTAAAACACATTGCACCCATAGCGCCCATTGAGGCACTGCAAAATTGTTAAGTGCACCTGCCTGCTTAAAAAATAATCCATCTTTGGCCATTGTGTAATACACCCGCGCTCCGGCTAAAATCAAGCCGTTGTTACAACCAAAGGTTGAGACCATAATCATCAACGCAATAATCACGGTACCAATATTTCCAAAAATTACATTGGAGGCCGCAACACCTACCCGATCTTTTTCTGCAAACCCAATCTCCTGCAAAGGCAACACAGAAGTGTACATCAAATTGGCCGTTACGTAAATGAACGTTACAATGAGGGTTCCTAGGAACAAGCTCATGCCAATGTTTCGCTGAGGGTTTTTCATTTCACCAGCAATAAAGGTTACGCTGTTCCAGGCATCACTGCTGAACACAGACCCCACCATCGCTGAGGCAATCGCGCCTAAAGCCGCAATGGTTAAATAGGAACTGAAAGATCCATCGGCATTTAATTTTTGCAGGCTCCATGCATTCTCCCAGTTACTGTTCCAGACATCCGGTTTCATCATAATCAAACCAAATACTATCAGACCAAACAAGCTTACAATTTTAGTTACGGTTAGGGTTGTTTGAATGGTCTTCCCTCCTTTTACACCTCTTGAATTAATGTAGGTCAGCAGTACAATCGTAAAGATGGAAAGTATCTGGGCCGGAGAAACTTTAAATGACCCTATACTAAATAATACCAAATCTTCACTCACTCCTGGCACCAGATAAGCGGTGAACTTTGAGAATGCCACACCTACTGCAGCAATGGTGCCTGTTTGAATGACCGCGAAAAAACTCCAGCCGTATAAAAATGCGATAAGTGAATTGTAGGATTCTTTCAGGTAAACATATTGACCACCCGCTTTCGGAAACATGCCACTTAATTCACCATAACTCACTGCCGCTGTAATGGTCATGAATCCAGTGATAGCCCACACAGCCACGAGCCATCCGGCACTGCCCACATTTCTAACAATGTCTGCACTCACAATAAAAATACCGGAGCCGATCATAGAACCTGCAACCAGCATGGTGCCATCCCACAGTCCTAAAACGGGTTTGAATTTTGTTTCAGTCATTGCCTATCTCGATTAAAAGTTTTGAAGATAGGGATTTCAGATTGATTGACAGAAAATTTTTTATATGTGGTAGATGTCAGTCTTCGACTGCAGATTACCCTCTATTTTAATTGAATAATTCTTTTATGGGCTGACCTGTACACCCGCTTGGAAATTTGATTTTCAATAATGTTGAGATGGTTGGAGCAATATCTGTTATGGTGTGGAACTCAGTTGATGACCCTTTTTTAATTCCGTTGCCATAGAAGATTACAGGTACGTGTGTATCATAAGAATAGGGGGAGCCATGATCGGTTCCTTGAATCAGTCCTCGATGAATCCAACCCGGTTCCAAATAAAAAACAACATCCCCCGAACGCTTCGGGTGAAAACCTCTGATCAGCATTCCCTTATACCCTTTTTCTCCATAATCTCCATTACGAAGCACGGTTTGCGGAAATGCATTGGCAACCCCTTCATAATTCAATAAGAATTTCACGGTCAATTCATAGGCAATCATCATATCGATGCCCGCACTTTGCAAATTCCCAGTAAATAAATCCTGGTTGAAGAACACCTGAAAGTTGCTTACATGTTCAACTAATTCAGTGCTGTTAAAAAATTTGCTGAGATACTCATTCAAATCTGCTTTCAACTTATTGTGACTAAAATACCCTGCAGTTATTTTATTGTCGCGCAGGTATTGCGGGTTTTCAGCTACACCATGGTCTGAAGTTAAAAACAATGTATAGTTTTCTTTTCCTACTTTCTCGTCAAGCATCTTAAGAAACAAAGAAAGAGTTTCATCCAGTTTGAGGTACATATCTTCCGTTTCGACTGCCTGAGGCCCAACCTCATGAGCTAAAAGGTCGGTGCTCGAAAAACTCACAGCCAAAAAATCTGGCGATTCATCTTTACCAAGTTCTTCTGCTTCAATGGCAGCCTTTGTGAATTGAAAAATAAAATCGTTCCCAAAAGGCGTTTGTTCAAAGAGCAGATACTTTCCATTCTCAGCGCCTAAGGTTTTCAGGTTGTACGGAAACGTGGGGGACGTTTTACCTTTCACCTTTATTTCATAGGGATTATTATCCGTCATGCTCTCTGTATATTCTGAAACAGGCAGCTTTAGATTCCAGGTTTGTTCTAAGAATTTATCCGGAATTTTTTGATCATTAAATTTTGTGACCCATGCGGGCAACTCCTTCTTGTACCAGGTGCTTGTAATCATTTTGCCGGTCTCTTTATCCATCCAGTAGGCACCATCAGGCATGTGACCTGCCGGTAAAACTGCACCCCTGTCCTTCATGGAAACCCCGATTACTTTGGACTTCTTTTGAGAAAATATTTTCATCTCATCGGTGATTGTTGTTGAAAGTAACCTCCATGGAGAAACATTCCGTTCGCCTGTCTCAACCCCAATCAGTTTTTGCGAATTATCTTCCACACAGTTGATTTTTTTCTTCAACTTTTTATCATAAAAGTCATTGCCCATAATTCCATGAACTGCAGGTGTTGTGCCTGTATAAATCGAAGCATGGCCCGGACCTGTAGATGTTGGCGTATAATTATAGTGTGCATTCTTCAACACAAACCCGTCATTCATCAGTCGCCTGAATCCGTTTGTTGAAAATTTGGACTCATACCGGTAAAGATATTCCTGCCGCATTTGGTCAACTACTACCCCAACAACCAGTTTTGGTTTTGGTGAAGGTTGGGCGATAAGAGAAAGTGAGCAACAAGTAAAAAATAGAATTAGTAGTTTCTTCATTTCATAAAATTTCAATAATACAACCCACCCTGACGCTGTGAAGAAGAATAATAATTTAATTTTCACAAATTATTTTTTCGTATTCATCTTCTTCAAACACCTGTCTTTTCAATAGCTCCCCCTTTTCATTGTAGTAAACCACCACAAACACAGAGGCTTCTTCCACACTCTTCTCTGCAAAATACAAGGGTTCTTCCACAGAGCCAAGGTTTTTTATAAGGGTAAAAGCAGATGGAATGATAATGCCCCTCCTATTGCTAATTACCCCATAATTATTTCGCTGGTGAATTACATAAATCTTTTCAATTTGATCATCGCGAACAACCTTGAAGTCTTTGATTTCTTCAAGGTTTAATTTTTTAGTAACCAAATTATAATATGCCCACCTGAAGTTCTTCTTTACCAACATGCAGGTATCGTTCCAAAAACGAATTTCATCAAATTCAAAGGGGGTGATGGGTTTTGAATCCCAACCGATAAGCCCAAACTTTCCGTCTTTGAAGGCAACTAATTTCTGCTCATGATAACGCACTATATTTTTCTCGTACACAGGCTTGATCAACCGATACGGTTGCAAACCTGCCAGGCCAAATTTTTTATCCTTCAAAACCGGAATAGTACGGTTTGAAACATTGCCCAATGCATCAAACTCGATAGCTAACACAACCTTTCCCAGCGAATCAATTAATCCCTTTTTATTCTTCACCATAACAGAAAAATATCCTTCACCGGCATATTCAACTTTATCAGCACTCACAGTAAACATTAAATCCCCATTCGCATCCAAGATTGTCTTCTTGCCGGCATAGTCGACTAACAAGAAATACAAAGAATCAGCACCCGGTATAAATTGAAACTGCGAGGTACTGTACGCTAATGTAGTTGATGTTGGATTTGAATAAATCAAAGCACTATCACCTGCAAAGGCAATACAATACGGACCCTTAAATAAAAGACTATCGAATGAACCTGAAATTTTATCACCTTCTTGCGAATCATATAGTAGCCACCGGTCATTTTTCTTTAAGGCAATCCAGGGTTTGCTGAATTTTGTGAACTGTGATGGCTCACTTTGCTTTCCATTTAAAAATTGAAAATACGTTTGTGGATATTTCTTCACTATATATCCATTATAAAATTCATCTACTGTTTGTTCTGCCCAATCGATAACCGGTTTCAATGTTTTGTCCAGTATAGCTAACACACTACCCTTTCTCACAACTAAGTGTCCGTGGCTATTAAACCGAACATTTACAAAGGCGTCTCCCAGATTTAAGGCTCCCTGATCGGCTACCTTTTCGAGATCATGAGCCTTCAGAATATAATAGTAGATGCCCTTTCTTAAAATCACTAAGTCACGTTGGGCATCGATCTCATGCCATTGACTCCCTAATATCACCTTTCCATTGAGCGAATGAAGAGACCATGTTTTTCCATTTCGCAAAGCCAGCCAGCGATTGTCAAGCACCTGTGCTTCATCTATGCAATCACTCATGGTAAACCCACTTTTATGAATGACACGAAAGCAATTGGAACCCTCCACCAGTAAAAACCCTGAACCCAGGTCTTCGAAATCCTGAATCTCACCGGAAAAAACAGTTGCTCCATTTCTTGCAATCAGCCGGTTGTTAGTAACTAAAATGTCTTCTGTAATATTTCCGCATTGATAACTGGCTAATAATTCATCCATTATGGGTGGTACGATATCTTCACCTTGTTTATTGATAAATCCAAATTTGCTGTCTTTATAAAATGGAACGAGATATTCTTTATTCATTGCATCCAGCTTCCGCAATGAATCGTTGAGGATTTCTGAAGGAATTGGCTTGCGGTTTTCCTTGAGGAGGTGCCAAACAATATTACGTGCCTGCTTGCTCCAGCTACTCTTTGGAAATCTTTTAATAAACTCAATAAAGGTTTCGACTCTACCTGAGGCAGTAGATATTTCAAAAATATTTTGCTCCACCACGTCTCGATAAGGTGTACCCGGAAAATTCTTCAGGAATGACTCGTAACTGGTTAGCCTCTTGTCTTTTGTTTTTGCTTCAAATAAAAGTTGCTGATACTTTTTCTCTGCTTCGGAAGCCCGTTGTGAATTCGGATATTTTTCAAGGTAATTCTTAAAGGCTTCGTATTGGTTGGTCTTCAACGCATCCAGGTAGGCAACCTCATCACGTAACTCCATGGCGCGTTGTCGTTCTGTCGCCAGCAGAAACTTTTCGAGAAAGAAAATATAACCTTGTTCTGTGTTTAAATTAAGAGCTCTGTTGAAAGCTGCACTATCAACCTGCTCACGAAATGACAATAGCAAAGCACTGTCGAGCGGAAGTTTGCGCATTCGGTCGCGTTCTTTCAACGAGGTTTGCACGAAGTCTTTCATGGCCAGCATAATCTGATCATAGGCCGAGTCGATTTGAAAAGCCGGACTTTGCTTGTTGAAGAAGTAATGGGCAAATGCGTATCTCGCTACCGTGTTGAGACTGTCTTTCCGGATTGATTTCTGAATGACAGCCCGTGCTTTCTCCCACTTACCTTTTTCCATCAGGTTAAAAGCATTTGATTGTGCCCATGCAGAGCAGGTACCACACAGTATAACGGTAATCAGTATGTTGCGAAGAGCAAAAACCATCATCAAAACTACGAAGAAATGCCCCGCAAGGGTGCCTTAAGATATTGTTAACGTGTTGTATAATATGATATTTTTGTCAAAATTTAGATTTGCTTAAACCCACCCATGGCCAAACTCAAGAACATTGTCAAGCAACTTTCTGAAAAAGACTATAAAGCCATCTACGATTCGCTCATTGAAAGCAATGCGGAGAAGTCAGCATACCTTCTGAAGTCGCTGCGAGAGCGTCAGTTGTCTGAAAATAAGGTAATGACGGAGCTTGAGGTGAACGCGAATGCCTATTACACCCTCCGTTCGCGGCTCAACCTGAAGATTGAGGAGTACCTGATGCAGCAATTGGAGAGCCCGCGTACAGACGTGCTGCGTAAAGTGGCCAACATTACCGAAATTCTATTTACCAAGAAGAAGACCATATCGGTTGCCACCCTCAAGAAGCTGGAAAAAGAACTGATCGATTATGACCTGGCCAACGAACTGACTATTATTTATAAGTCGCTCAAAAAACTTAACATCCATTCACCTGATTATTTCCAGTACTCACAACTTTACAACCGGCATGTGGCCTATATGCTGGCTTTAGATAAAGCAGAAGATTTACTAGCTGATTACTTCAAGAAGTATGGAAATTTTCTCTTCAGCAACGATGAAGTCGAAAAACTGGGATTGGGTTTGTTGCTAAAAGAATTGACCAATGTATCAAAGCTGTATGAGTCTCACCGGCTTTATGTTTACAAAAGTTGTATGTATGTCTTTCACCAGTTATTTGTCGATGCTGATGAAGCAAACAAAGAAGGCGGTGAACCGATTGAAGACATCTTCGCCAAAGTTCAAAAGATATTTGATAGTTATAATCTTGATGCTATTTACTATCACCTCAACCTGGTTTTTGAATTTTTGAAACTGGAGTACTATAATCATTATAAAGTATATCGGCAGGCCGAGAAGTTTTTTGAAGAAGTAAATGATGCCGCAGGCAACCTTTTATCGAACTATTCTACCTATACTTTTCCTGCACAGTTTCTGATTTCAAAGCTGGAACGGAACATGCGCATGGGCACGGAGGCCGAGCTGTATGAGGAGAATGAAAATCTATTTATAGACTATGAGCCAGATACGCAAGATGTGCCCCGCCACACCATTTATGTTACGTATCGTTCCCTCGCGTGCCATTACGCAGGCAAGCATGATGAGGCTGCTAAATTTCTAAACAATTTGCTCAATGAAGTGAGCCTGAAAAAATACCCGCTCACCTATCTTGAAATCAAGTCGGTGCTGGCTTTGCAATACGTATTGCTGAAGGATTTCGAATTGTTCAACCAATTATCGAACAGCATTCAAAGACAGATCCGGTTACTGGGCAAGGACGAATGCGAAAATATCCAGCTCTTCTTAAAAATTTTAAAAATTGTTACCAGCGAGGCCAAGAAAGAAAAGGAGAAGAAGATAGTGCCGATCGTTCCCAAACTGGCAGCGCAGCAAGTGAAATACTTTGCCCCGACCATGCTGGTGAAATTTGACGATGCCTTAATTAAGAAACTGATTGAATTTACTGAGGTCTCAGAAGATTAAACCTCCAGTTTTAAAATACTTTCGTGGGAAAGTGGTTTGTTCAGATACAGTTTTACATTGCTGTATTGTTTGCTCCGGTTAAAATCCTGCGGGTTGATGGATGAAGTAAGCATTACAATTCTACACTTGTTCTTCGCTACACTACTTAGTTTTTCAAATTCATCGAGAAATTGAAATCCATCCATCAGGGGCATATCAATATCGAGGAAGATGACATCCGGGAGAACTTTTTCAGCCACATCCAGTTTCTCCATGTTCTTGAGAAATTCAATGGCACTTTTCGCTCCTGTGTGGGTATAAATATTTTCCGTCACCGAGGCCGACTCAATCATTTTCTGATTGATCAGGTTATCAATTTCATTGTCATCAATCAACATGACCGTACGATACTTCTTAGCCCCCATAGGTTTTTGATTTTAGCAGTTTATAAAAATACAGGTTCGTACCTGATTTCCAAATACTCTTAAATGTCAAATTTGATGCCTTGAGCCAGCGGCAGGTTGTTGCCATAGTTAATCGTATTGGTCTGTCTGCGCATATATACCTTCCAGGCATCAGAACCCGACTCACGGCCACCACCGGTTTCCTTCTCTCCGCCAAAGGCCCCACCAATCTCAGCACCCGAAGTACCAATATTCACGTTAGCAATTCCACAATCCGAGCCTGCATGAGAAAGAAATTTCTCCATCTCGTTCATGCTGGTGGTCATAATTGCAGAAGACAGCCCCTGCTTCACTCCATTTTGCATGGCGATGGCCTGATCGATGGTCTTGTATTTAATAAGGTAAAGTATCGGAGCAAATGTTTCTTCCTGAACGATCTGATAGTCATTCTTCACCTCAGCAATAGCAGGCTTAACGTAACATCCAGACTCGTATCCATTCCCTTTCAACATGCCACCTTTCACCACAAATTTGCCGCCTTCTTTCTCTACTTTCTTCATCGCTTCTTTATAAATGGTTACCGTTCCTTTATCAATTAATGGTCCGACATGGTTCTCGGCATCAAGCGGGTTCCCTATTCTCAATTGACCATACGCCTTCACTAACCTTGATTTTACTTCTTCATAAATATCTTCGTGAATGATCAACCTTCGGGTGGATGTACATCGTTGACCGGCAGTACCCACGGCACCAAACGTAGCGCCCATCATGGCCATGTCAAGGTTTGCCTTATCAGAAATAATAATGGCATTGTTTCCACCCAATTCGAGCAAGGCGCGGCCTAAACGACCGCTCACTGTTTTTGCAACGGCTTTTCCCATTCGAACCGATCCGGTAGCAGAAACCAAGGGTACGTTTTCATCGGCCGACATGAGTTGACCAATTTTTGAATCTCCGTTCACAATGCACGATACACCCTCCGGCACCCGATTCTTCGCAAAAACTTTATTGACAATATTCTGGCAGGCAATACTACACAATGGGGTTTTTTCAGAAGGCTTCCAGATACACACATCTCCGCATACCCAGGCCAGCATCGAATTCCACGACCACACAGCAACCGGAAAATTGAACGCTGAAATAACACCAACGATACCGAGTGGATGCCATTGCTCATACATCCTGTGATTCGGCCTTTCAGAGTGCATGGTTAACCCATGAAGCTGGCGGGAAAGCCCTACTGCAAAATCGCAGATGTCAATCATCTCCTGTACTTCACCTAATCCTTCCTGGTATGATTTGCCCATCTCATAAGAAACCAGTTTGCCTAACGGCTCTTTATTTTTTCTCAATGCCTCTCCGATCTGGCGAACTACTTCGCCACGCTTCGGTGCGGGCCAGTTGCGCCACACCAGAAACGCCTCCTGAGCTTTGGCTACAACAGCATGATATCCTTTTTCATCGGTTGACTGCACAGTACCAATAAGCTTTCCGTCCACAGGAGAATAAGACTCAATTCTGGTGCCTGTTGATCGCAACCACTTTGCACCGATAGAAGTACCGGAATTACTTTTTTTCACACCCAGGGAAGCCAATGCGTCTTTGATACCGAAGTTTTTCATATGAATTTTTTGAGATGAGGCACAAAAGTATGAAAAAATAGAAAAGCCCTGACGTTTTACCGCCAGGGCCATCAACCTAAACCTACCTCTCTACCTATTAGCTTACTTTAATTGT
>JAKEEN010000214.1 GCA_022616575.1 Flammeovirgaceae bacterium | reverse complement strand
TAAAGGACCCTGCGGTGAACTGGCTTGAGACCATCCCTAACATCGGGCAGCGCACGTGAAATGATAACCGACATCGAATAATCGATGTACGCTCCGCGCATTTCATCTTCAATATTGATCGGGATTATATTCTGTCTGCCAGGAAGTTGGCCACCGGTTTCTTCTGCCATTTAGTACGCTGTTTCAGTCAAATTTTAGAACCCGCGAAGATACCATTTTTTGCCATTTTGTATAGCAGTTATCCGTTAAATCGCCTGCCTTCCGGCAGGCAGGTTATCAGTTAATCGCGTGCTTGTGACTGCATTTAAGGACATTACCTTTAAATACCCACAAGGCCTCAAATAGCCTTAGAAAACAGTTGATTATTTAGACGGAAAGAGGTCTGGTGAAGCCCCGATTAGCCTCGACACCGTTCAATTTACAGCCTCACCATCGATTGAATAAGTATTGAGACACTGCCCATTACCAATCTCACGTGAGCTTATTTAGCATCTCACATGAGCTTCCCCCCAAACTCACATGAGCCTGTTCAGCATCTCCACGAGCTTCCCCTCAAACTCACACGAGCCTATTCAGTATCTCACAAGAGCTTCCCCTCAAACTCATACTAGCCTATTCAGTATCTCACATGAGCTTCCCCTCAAACTCACACGAGCTTGTTCAGTATCTCACATGAGCTTCCCCTCAAACTCACACGAGCCTATTCAGTATCTCACATGAGCTTCCCCTCAAACTCACACGAGCCTATTCAGTATCTCACATGAGCTTCCCCCAAACTCACACGAGCCTGTTCAGTATCTCACATGAGCTTCCACCCAAACTCACACAAGCTTGTTCAGTATCTCACATGAGCTTCCCCTCAAACTCACACGAGCCTGTTCAGCATCTACTTTTAGTTAATCGTTTATTCTCGTTAATCCTACCTTGTCAAGTTAGGTTTCTTCATAGTCAGAGAATGCAAACCACTTCACGTATGGCCTCGCCCCCTTCAAGGGCCTGCAATTCGCACAACTTGTGCTACCCCTCTCCAGCGGAGAGGGGTGATTCAAGTCGAATCAAAGCAGTCACGATGATCGGGTGAGGCCGAACACGCGAAACTTTTGTAAACATGACAAAGTAGGATTAACGATTAACTAATAAGGATTGAGTTTCTTCTTATTCTTCCCCTTATACTTGATGAGTACAGGATGGTTCTCACCATAGTTTGGATTTTGCTTTTTCCAGATGGGGTGAACCCTGCTTCTGTACTCCCGGTTGCCGTGGGCATGGTTCCTTTGAATGCGGCATTGCTTATCATAACACCTGCGCATTTCGGGTATTCTGTAAGTAGCCCCTATGTTGATGTAAAGGGCATTGAACTTATGGGTAATGGACTGTCCTGATTCAGGCAGGTTTAGTTTATAGCTTTTGATTTCATACGATGGCCTGACAAAGAGCTTGAAGTACTCTGACAACTCGCGCTCAACAGTTGCCCCGATATTAATAAAGACCCCCTTCTTGATCTGGCTTTTATCAAACTTCTTTCCCAGGCTATATCCACCAATATTTGCATCTATCACCAGCAGGTAGTTTTCATAACGGTACACGGCCCCACCGATCATTCCGAAATATTTTTTAAGAAAGTAGGTACTTACTTCTGGTGTGAACGATGAAATCTGATCGCCATAAGATACAGGTTTGAAAGTACCTACGTGCGCATACTCATAAGAGTACCCGCCACCAATTCGATACCGGTTAAACTCAACGTGCACAGTTGCCTTGATCGGGATGTTGAATCCCTTCGCTTTAAAGCCTAATCCATCATCTTCAACCTGCACCGATGACGGGTCGATAAAATTACCTGATGCAGTAGCCTTGTTCACCCAATTGTAATACCCGGTTGTCGGACTTCCGATTACATAAATTTTAGGTATTGAATCTGGATTTTGAAGTATTCCAAATCCATCAAGTTTATGTTTATAAGTAGTAGATCCATAGCCAGTGCTCAGGCCGAACGTAAATTTTGACAGGAACTTTCTTATCGTTTGCTGTCGCTTAATGTAGAAATACTCCAAAGGAATACTCGCTTCTTTTTCCTTTTCAAATTGCGCATAGGCGCCTACCGGAAAAAAAGTTATGGCCGCAAGGAAATATAGTTGAAGGCGTCTTTTCAGCGTGCTTATATTATGATTGTTACGGTCTCATCTACAGTAAATTGACCTCTAAAGTAATAATTATTCAGTTATCCGTTATCAGTTAATCGTTAATGGGGGTGTGGGTTTTTGTGGTTCGGGGGTGAAATGAATCATGCCCAAACCCATGCCCCCGATTAACTATTAACTGATAACGTTTTAGTAATTCCCTGCGGGCCGGCTCTCCAACGAAGTATATGTATGAAAGAGTGTTTGATCCTTTTTCACCTGGTACGTAAACCGATACGTTTGTTCTGCCTGGCCTAATGTAAATTCTAATTGGTTCTCTCCCACCTTCAATGGCACGCGTGAATAATAAATACTATTGGGAAGTGTTTGCCAGTTGCGTGTATCGGCACGCTCCGTCATGGCATTCATAAAGCCCACCATGGCACCTAATTTCTTGTCTTCTTTTCTTACGCTTTTTTCAGCCGCTTTTTTAATGGCAGCACGAAGTAAGCCTTTTGAAAGTTCGGCCAGCATCCGTTGCTGAAGGCTATAGAATGCAATCTGGTTAATGTCTTCTGCCTTTTGCAATTCGTACTGTACCGTATCTGCCATCAGTTTGGCAGACTGATAATAAACAGGCCTGTTTACATACCTGGGAAAGGCTACGCGAATAACTTCCAGATCACTTAAGTCGCGTTTTTCGTCCCTGCTGTAATTACCGATTTGAAATGGAAAACTAACGCCCATGTTATCATTAGTAAAAACGATGGCATTATCTGATGAATGGTCGACTACAAAATTAATTCCCCACTCCTCCTTTACAGGCGCCAATCCATTATGCCAGAAGAAAATAAGTTCTGCATCGTTGTTTTCAAATTCATAGTCGGGCATATTGAATTTCTGCCGATAGGATTCAAACTCATCTTTTAATCCAGTGCGCCAGGCCGTATTCAATAAATCTACCTTGAGCTGCTCGGGCACAACGGCATTGAATAACTTCGCATAATCATCTTCATAAATTTCAAGGGCGTTTCGATACGCAATAAAAGCGTTGTTCCAATCTTTACTTGCCTGGTAGATGATGCCCATCAAAACATGAACAAAAGCATCACGCTGAAATTTCTTCTCCGATTGATATTTATCACCCAATTGCTGCAACCGGATGTTTAGTCGTCTGCATTCAACAAGCGCCTCTTCATACCTGTTTTGTTTTAAAAAATTCAACGCTTTATAGTAAAGCAGGTACAGGTGTTCATGGTCTTCACCCCGATAGACGGTGATCGTTGGGTTTACCAAATACGATGCGGCTTCTGTTAAATAGTCCTTATGATAATCTTCACCGAATAAAAAAGCCTTTTCAAAATTCTCATTACTCTCATCATATCGACCCAGCATGGAGTACAATTGACCATTATTTACATACAGCAGAAATTTATTCCTGCCTTTGTTAACAATTTCGTTTTGCTGGAGATTGCGAAGGGCTTGTTCGAGATTACCGCTCTCAAAGTCTTTGTTGAATTCATAGCTGGCTTGGTAAAAGCTGGCGCAAGAAATACAAAAAAGCGAAATCAGAAGTATGCAGCATCGCATATCAGTTCTTTACAAACTTCTTGATCTCATGCTGACCATACCACACGCGTCTGTTGGTTTCCACATCGGTAAGGTGAAGCGTGGTAATGTAGTTGATAACTCGTTTTTTATTATACACATCAGTCTCGGAATTCATTTCTCCGAATAGAATCAAATTAGCACCGAGTTCCTTTCCCCATTTGGCAGCAGTAGCAGGATCGGCAAAGTCTTGTTGTTCGGCCCGCTCCTGGCGCACCTTGTCCTGAAAGTCTTCTGATTCTACCAAATCGGCAATTCCGGATTTGTGAATAACGGCTTCAAACTTTTTCACATAATTGCCCGCATCAATATGCTCCGATGTTTTATTGGTGATCTTACTGATCATAATCACAGGTTTGGTGCCCTTTTCTTTGGCGTATTTTTTGAATTCTTCCGACTCGAAAAGTTCATAGATCATCTGGTCGGCCGTCATGCGGGAGTCTGAATCATTCCATCGGCCGCTTAAGTCTATCGTTTGATTTGGATCGATACGGCTTACCTGCCGGGCACAGGAAATAGTAATAAGGATAACTGTGAAGTAAAGAATGTATTTCATGAGATAATGGGTCTTTAATAACGTGGAACAGTCAAAAATCCTGCCGATTCTAACGGGCAAGGGCCTTCAACTGTTTTATAACTACGGCCGGATCTGATGCCGAGAAAACAAAATTACCCGCAACCAACACATCGGCACCGGCTTCTAATAAGGGGCTTGCATTATTTTGATTTACGCCCCCATCAATTTCGATGAGAGCCTTTGAACCTTTCAACTTGATAAGTTCCTTTAACTGCCTGACTTTCTGATAGGTATTTTCAATAAATTTTTGACCGCCAAACCCAGGGTTAACAGACATCAGGCACACTAAATCAATGTCGCCAATGATATTTTCCAATTCGGTTACCGAAGTATGCGGATTCACAGCGACACCCGCTTTTATACCCAGGGACTTAATCTGTTGGATATTTCTATGTAAATGCGGGCAGGCTTCAACATGAACCGAGATTACTTCTGCCCCTGCTCTGTGAAAAGCTTCTACATACTTTTCCGGCTGCACAATCATTAAGTGAACATCTAATGGTTTGGCAGCATGTTTCCTGATTGCCTCGGTAACGGGTAATCCAAAAGAAAGATTAGGAACAAACACACCATCCATAATATCGATGTGAATCCAATCGGCTTCACTGGCATTGAGCATCTTCACTTCTTTTTCGAGGTTAGCAAAGTCGGCAGCGAGTATGGAAGGCGCAATAATGGGTTTGATCATAAAAAATTAAACCCAAAGGTAGATCAAAGTTTGATAACCTTGAAAATTTCTTCGTGATGGGCTGACTTGATTTTAAGAATATAAAAACCTGGCTGAATGTGAGACATATCAATTGACTCAACGACTTCCGGCTGGAATTCAAAATTACCAAGTGAAAGGGACTGACCTTTGGTTGTCAGCAGGTTAATTGTTGTCAATGCTGAAAGGGTGCTGGTAATCTGAAGCGTTTCTTTTAATGGGTTAGGAAAGATATTGAAAACGCTCGCTAATGGATTTTCAGTTGAAGTTACTTCCTCCTCTTCTATAACACCATGAAGTCTGGAGAAGTTGGGAATTCCATATCCCAGTGAGTTATCAGGATTAATGGCTTGAGAGCTAATTGATCTTATCGTATCCATCAACTGAGAATTGGTAAGCTGTGGATATTTCTGCCATATGCCGGCAGCTAATGCAGCTACCTGTGGACCTGAAAATGAAGTACCATTAGATTGGACTTCACTTCCACTTGAATTGATCACTGTAACTGCCGAACCCAATGCCACCACATCTGGTTTGATTCGTCCATCGGCCGAAGGTCCGATAGAGCTAAATGAACTTTTCACACCGCTTGATGTCACAGCTCCAATAGCCAATACATTAGGTGAATCTGCCGGAGAGCCAATGATTTGCCACGGGTCGTTCCCTTCATTACCCGCACTACAAACAACAAGCATCCCTTTAGAGGCTGCGAAGTTCGCAGCCCTGGCAATTCGGGTTGTATATCCATCCATTTGATCAGTCGTGTAGTTCATAGAGAGATCATCAAACCAATGACTATAGCCCAATGAAGTGCTGATAATATCAACTCCAGAACTATCGGCCCGTTCAGCCGCAAATAACCAGTTATATTCTTCTACATAGTATTCCGAAAAATAATCCTCTGTTATATAAAGTTGAATATTGCTGTTAAATGCAGCACTTCGAAAGGTGTTTGTTAGTCCCGCAATAACAGAGAGTGAACGTGTTCCATGATCATCATATCGAAACACATCCGGCTGATCAGCAACGAAATCATATGAAACTTCAAGATTCAGCCTTCCATCATCTCTTAATTGCTTGAATGGATTTGTCGTATTAACGCCTAAAAAACCGTCATCCAATACGGCAATGGTAATTCCCTCCCCATGAAAACCGAGTGAGTCCATCAGGGGGATGCCTAACATTTCAAGCTGTAAATCGGTGGATAATGTTTGGCCCTCGCCTAGCGGAGAAAATTTTCTTCCGATTCGACCACTCGTTTTTGTTCCGGGTGCTACGTATTCAATTGAATCAACCATACTTAGTTGAGAAATCAACGTATCGACCTGGCCTTGCGTAGCTTCAATCAGTACCCCATTCATCCATTTAGTTTTATGAAGTACCTTGACACCGGCATCATTTATGCCTTGCACGTAATTAGGTGAAACCGGCAAATCATTCTCAACAATGTCAATGTTTTGATTAACTCTGCGATCGATAGCTTTTTGGGAAAGGAATGCTAACGGTGAAGAAACAGAAAACGGTGTACCTGCTTTATCTTTAAAGAAAACCATGTATCGATCTTGCGACCACGAAGTAATGGCAGAAATTAACAACAAACTAAGTATCAGGTTACAACGCATACTCCTTTAATGTCATGGTTATTTCACTTCCTGCTACAATAGGCTGCTGGCAGCCACTAAAGTTGGTACAAAGTTCAATCACTCTTGAATGTTTTTCAATGAGCCCAACCCCATAGGCAAAAACTTCGCTACGCACATCTTCATAGACGGCATTCACTTCATCATTTTGGTTAATGAACGTACAGGCTGAGTATTTGGCAAGCAATGTTGAATACGGTGTGCCTGCCGACTCAATGCGTACCTCATCTTCTCCATCAGAATTATAGAGATTGGCATTCCATCCACTGCCGGCAGATATGGGAAAAATCAGTTTTACATAAGCCTGGTTACCCTCCTGAATTACCAATTCGAGATCCCCTTTACGCACTGCCCAGGATTCCAGGTTTTCAGGTTCGGATAGTTCATTCAAAACCTTAATTCGGTTTACAATATACATCAACTCATTCGCCTGGGTAGCCAATGAATCGGTAACAATCCATTGAATTTCATACTCGTTGGTAACCGGATTGTCAAACTCACTGTATGTAGTTTCTGAAACCGAGTATGTCCATGTACTACCCACACGAATGGGAAAATATTCCCGATCGTCAAGACGTTGAGTTTCATTCGAACTGCACGCTGCAAAAACAAGAGGAATTAATATACTTGCAATTCGTTTCATTGGAGTTAATACCCTGAGTCGTTCAAACGTAATTAACTTCAAATATATTTCTTATTAATCAAATAGACTATGCCACTAAAAACGGTAGTTAAAGTAAGTACTATTACGAACCTGAGTGATGCACGCTATTGTGCCGGTATGGGTGTAAATATGTTGGGATTCAATGTGGTTGAAGGAACAACTGGTTATGTAAGCCCCGCCTTTTTCCAGGAATTGCGAGGTTGGTTTACCGGGCCTAAGATTGTTGCAGAAATCTATCGCCTAAACGCACCGGATCTGTTACTGGCCATCATTGAAAATTACAAGCCCGATTTTATTGAACTAAACCTGAACGATTTTCAGTTGCTTGGCAAAAATATTACCACCCCTGTGATCCTTCGGCTCAACAATGAAGAGTTGAGCCCGGAATTACCCGAAGGTTCATTTGTTATTACATCGGCAGATAGGAAAATCAAAAGTTACCCACCTATATTAATAGACACACAGAACGATCAGCGCAACGCTGACCTGGCTGTTCAACAACATGCAGGAATTGTGTTATTCGGAACGTGGGAAGAAAAAACAGGTCAAAAAACCTACGATGAGTTAGCCCATATTTTAGAGCACCTGACGGTTGATTAAACCGCAATTCATTTCTGCCTTACAAAAACTTTTGCCGTGAGTCCAAAAGGTAGCTTAATTCAGAACTTTATTCGGTCTGATAAAAAATTAACCGTATAGTTGTTGGTCAATCTGACCATTCCCCATATTTTGCGCGGATATACCTAAACCAAAACCTATTCTATGAAGAAAATCGGAAGCTTTTTCTGTGCAGGCTCTATGCTTTTCGCAGCTGCCTGTTCAGACTCATCGCTCGTTAGAGATGATGAAAACCTACTCACAGACGTGGCCTCCCAGCGTCAATGTGCAGCCATAAATGTGTTAGAAACACAATTGGCATCAGATCCAACATTGCTTAGCAGAATGAATGGCATCGAGGATCACACAAAAAGATTTATTGAAAGTGGCGCTCAGTTCAGGATCAATGCAGACGGAAAGATTGAAATCCCAGTAGTTGTAAACGTACTTTACAGAAACTCTTCTGAAAACATATCGCTGGCGCAAATTCAATCACAAATTGATGTATTGAACGAGGACTTTAATGCCACCAACAGCGATGTTTCGCTTACCCCTCCTCTCTTTGCCGGAACAGTAGCGGATGTTGATATCCAGTTTGTATTAGGCGCGGTGAATCGCAAGTATTCAAATAAGAGAAGCTGGAGAACCAACGATGCCATGAAGAAATCCTCTCAGGGAGGTATCAACCCAACTGACCCAAGCCAAAATCTTAATATCTGGGTGGTGAACAGTATGGGTGGTATTTTGGGTTATGCGCAATTCCCGGGCGGTTCATCTGCTACTGACGGTGTTGTAATTGCTCATAATTACTTTGGAAGAACCGGTGTTATATCTGCTCCTTTCGATAAAGGAAGAACTGCTACCCACGAAGTAGGTCACTGGATGAACCTTCGTCATATCTGGGGTGATGCCACCTGCGGAAATGACCAGGTGAGTGATACACCCACCCATAACACAGCCAACTATGGTTGCCCAGCGGCTGGCCATAAAAGCACTTGTTCAGGAACGCCTGTTGAAATGACCATGAACTACATGGATTACACCGATGATGCCTGTATGTACATGTTCACACAAGGACAGAAGAGCAGAATGCTTGCTGTTTTTGCACCGGGTGGTGCACGTTATTCTTTCGCACAGTAATATTTTTATCTCCTGATTTTAAAAAGGCTGGCACGTGTCAGTCTTTTTTTTGACAAAGCAAAAAAACCTCTGCAGCCTGGCTACAGAGGTTTTCATTCTCTCGCTCTTGGTTTCATACGCGCCCTGCACGCATTATTATTGAAACTACATCAGTACATTTTTGATAGGTTGTATCGGCTCGGGTAAATTAGTTTTTCCCAATTGTTGCAACAAGTCAATCTCAATGTTCCGACAAATAGAAAGCATAGGTACATCGTTGGCAAGCCCTTCAAACGCATTTTCAGAATAATCCCCTACAAGTCCATAGCTACATACACCCAGCTTATTACAATGACAAACGGTACCGCGAGCCAAATACCATAATTGCCAATTTTGGAGAATTTGATGAAAGTTGCCTCCGTACTGTCTGACTTTCGAGTACGTGAAAAGACGTATTTCTTTTTTCCAGAAATTTCATCTCCAAACAATTCGTAACTTTTGCGAAGGATCGGACAACGCCCAGATCTTTTTTTTTCTTCTTTAATTCATCAAAAAGTTTTTTCAATTCAGTCAAATAGAACTCTCGTCTATCTTCACTAAGTCTTGTTGACCCAATAATATCACCATTAATAACCGAATAGAGTTGCATGATTCTTGGCTTATTTCCTTGGTAAAGAATTAAGTCTCAAACCTTAATTT
>JAKEEN010000213.1 GCA_022616575.1 Flammeovirgaceae bacterium | reverse complement strand
TCGGAGGCGATGTGCTGTTTCGCAATAGCATTGGTCGCACTGATTTACCCGGAGGTGATTTTGATACTTTGATTGAAAGCATTCATAAAAAATTATTTGTATTGCCTGATGATGTAACCGTATATCCTGGCCACGGGCCAACCACTACATTAGGCTACGAAAAACGCACTAATCCTTTTTGTGCACTTACCCCTCAACGATGACACGCCACCTCCCTAATCTCTTAACCATTTGTAATCTTCTTTGCGGTGTGTTTGGCATCGTTCATCTACTCCAGGCAAATACAATTCCTGCTGCTTATTTCATATGGGCCGCCTGCATATTTGATTTTTTAGATGGCTTTGTCGCACGCGTATTAAAAGTACAATCGCCCATTGGCAAAGAATTAGATTCATTGGCCGATGTGGTGAGTTTTGGTGTGTTGCCCTCATTAGTTATGTATGTGATGTTGAGCCATGCAACGGATTATCCCTATGTACCTTACCTTGCCTTTTCTATCGCAGCCTTTTCAGCCATACGCCTGGCTATTTTTAACACAGACGAAACGCAACACGAGTCCTTTCGGGGGTTGCCAACACCAGCCAATGCTTTGTTTATTTCTTCTATTCCTTTATTAACCGGCACCATTGCCAGTTGGATTCTGCAAGAATGGGTCCTGGTGTTAATTGCACTACTCTTTTCGTATCTATTAGTGTCGCCTGTTGAACTCTTTGCCCTTAAATTCAAAAAACTTCAATGGAAAGATAACCAGGTTAAGTTTACCTTTGTACTGGTATCCGTATTACTGATTGGCATTTTTCGACTCTCAGCCATTCCGCTTATCATACTACTATACATAATTACATCGTTACTGTTTAAGAAATTGCTACGCTAGGTATTTGTGAAGAAGATCTCAATCGTACTATCCCTGTTCTTGGTTTTACACACAGGACTGGTGGCCCAAAATTCTGTGCTTAGCAGTGGCCTATGGCATAAAGTGCGTATTGAAAAAAATGGAGTCTATAAAATAGATTTCACTTTTCTGCAGAACATCGGCCTTAACCCGGGAAGTATTGATCCAAGAAAGATCAAAGTCTACGGTCATCGTTCAGGCATGCTGCCTCAGGCAAATAGTGTGGCGAGAATTAATGACCTTGAAGAACTCGCTATTCAAGTGGTTGGAGAACAAGATGGAACATTTAACACTTCCGATTATATTCTCTTCTATAGCGAAGGAGCCGATAAGGTTTTTTGGGATGCCTCTCGTAAAATATTCAACTATCAAAATCATTTATACGATGATTTCAATTATTATTTTATTACGGTTGGCGATTCAGATGGGAAACGAATAGCTACGGCCAATTCAGTAGCGGGAGATTATCCTGAAGTTAATGAATTTGAGGACTACATCTTTCACGAACTCGAAGAGTACAATGAATTAGAATCAGGGAGGATTTGGTATGGCGAACGATTTGATAATACCACAGAATATTCTTTCGCTAATCCCATTGCCGGACTCATTACTTCAGAGCCTGTAAAATTAGTGTCTGATGTAATGGCACAATCCTTTGTGGCTCCTTCATTTACTGTCTCCGTTAACAATGTGATTATTGAACAACAAAACATTGGCTCAATTCCAAATAGCAAATATGGGGTAAAAGGGCTTCACAATACCGACACTATTTCTTTTAATACATCGGTTCAAAACCTCGATGTTAAATACAAATACAACAAGGCAAGCTCTGGTAAGTCAATCGGGTTTCTGAATTTTTTCTTGATGAATTTTAAGCGGACGCTCTCACTCTACAACCAACAAACCATTTTTCAATCTGATGAAAGCACACTACAACCGGTGTCTAAATTCATACTCTCACAAACAGAACCAACATCAACAATTTGGAATATCAGCGATGTGCTGAATCCGGTAATTCAGTCAACAACGACTGAGAATAATTCTGTTTTCTTCAACACCGAAACCGATATAGTAAAGCAGTTTATTGCGTTTTCCCCAAGCGTTCCATCGCCTGAGTATGTTGGCCCCGTTACCAATCAAAATCTGCATGGCTTACCTGTTCCTGATTTGGTTATCATCACCAATAACGGGTTTAAGGCTGAAGCTTTAAGGCTTGCAGAACACCGGAAAAATGTAAATGGGCTCGCTGTTTCAGTGGTAACCCCCGAAGAAATTTACAATGAATTTTCAGGAGGCAAACAAGATGTAACAGCCATTCGTGATTTTATCAAGTATCTGTATGATAAAAACCCATCAAAATTAAAATCAATACTACTTTTCGGAAAAGGCTCTTACGATTATAAAAACAGGGTAAGCAACAACACCAATTTTGTTCCTACCTATGAATCAAGAAATTCGTTGGACCCCCTGAAATCATATTCATCTGACGATTACTACAGCTTTCTTGAAGACAGCGAAGGCAACTGGTCTGAATCCCCCGCTGAAGATCACACAAGCGATATCGGTATTGGAAGATTGCCTGTTAAAAGTTTAGCAGAAGCTAAAACGGTGGTTGATAAGCTAATCGATTATGATACTAAATTCAATCGCTTCGGAAAATGGAAGAGAGAAATTGTATTTTTTGCGGATGACGGAAATAATGATGATGGTTTTTCAAATGAGCACCATCAACAGGCGCGCGATTTAGCAGACTACCTGGACGGTCAAAATCCGGAAGTTACAACTCGCAGAATGTTAATGGGTGCGTATCCAAAAATTTCAAAACCCAGTGGCGACCTTTCGCCTGATCTTGATAAGGAATTTATTAACGCTTTTAATAATGGCTCACTCATAATCAATTACACCGGCCATGGAGCAGAGAAGATTCTGGCTGATGAAAAAATTCTGAATGAAGGAGTAATCGCATCCCTTACGAATGATCATTATCCATTATTAATTACAGCTACATGTGCATTCGGAAGAAATGATAACCCGGCACTGGTTTCGGGAGCGGAACAGAGCATAATTCAATCACAAGGCGGAACCATTGGCTTAGTAACATCGACACGCGATGTTTTCTCAAGTACCAACTTCGATTTGAATCAGGCTTTTTATCAGGCACTACTTCAAAAAAAAGATAGTGCATACCTCTCGTTAGGCGAGATCTTCAGGCGAACCAAAAACAACAGTATTAACGGAGTCTTTAACAGAAACTTTTATCTGCTTGCCGATCCGTCAATGATGCTTGCGTTTCCAAGGCTTAGTGCAATCATTACGGAGATGAAAACAGCAAACAATTCAGATACACTCAAAGCTTTATCAACGGTAATAGTAAAAGGCGAAATCAGGGATGAATCAGATCAACTCGCTGACTTTGATGGAGAAGTGTTAGCGGATGTGTTTGATAAAAAATCAACATTGAAAACATTAGGCGAACGCAATTCCCCCATCACCTATCAGCAGTGGACAAATACTTTATTCAGAGGCAAAGCAACTGTTGAAAATGGATTGTTTGAATTTGAATTCATCGTACCTAAGAATATCAATTACCTTGAAGGCGTTGGCCGAATTTCATTGTACGCTAAAAGTAATGCAATAGACGCCTGGGGCTCATCAGAAGAATTTAAGGTGGGAGGGTCAGAAGAAAATGTAGTTCAAGACAACACATCACCCACCATGCGGCTCTATTTAGGTGACACCACCTTTATAAATGGTGGAATTATTAGCGGTTCAACAAATCTTCTTGGCTTTCTTGAAGATGATCAGGGTATAAACATATCAGGCTATGGTATAGGCAACAGTCTGCAGGTAATTTTAGACGGAACAGAAGTATTTATAGTTAATGATTATTATGAATCGGGCACCGATACGTACAAAAAAGGCATTCTTGATTTTCCAATGACCGATTTATCAACAGGTCGTCATACATTGATAGTAAAAGCATGGGATACGCACAACAATCCTGCCGAAGCCTCTCTTGACTTTACAGTTTCAGATGGTAATGATATTGCGATACAGTCGTCTGGAGTGTACCCTAATCCGACCGAGAGCGAGGCAACTTTTTTCTTTGCGCATAGCCGGCCGGGCGATGACTTAGGTGGGAGCTTAAGCATTTATGATATTACCGGCCAGGTAGTTCAGCAAAATGATTTCACAATTTTTGAGAGCCCTTATAGGGTGGAAGTTGCCAAAGTCAATAGCTTTGCACCGGGGTCAAAAAAACTTCAAAAAGGCTTATACTTTGCCCGCCTGGAAGTACGTTCTTTGTCGAATGGCTCCAAAAGCGAGCATGTTTCCAAGCTAATTATTACGAATTAGTATCTTTAAAACTTTGATTTAATAAAAAAATGCGTCTTGTTTTCATACTATTGGTTAGTCTAAATACCATAACCTTAGCCGAGGTTCCTAATACCTTTAAACCAGATACAAATCCATCCTCCCTCTTAGGGCAAGATTTTAGGGCTATCACAACTGCTGTTCCTTTTTTGAGCATTAGTCCTGATGCAAGACGGGCAGCCTTGGGCGATGCTGGGGTTGCATCATCAGCGGATGCGAATGCAGCCTATTGGAACCCCGCTCTATTAGTGAATATTGAAGAAAATTATGGAGGCTCACTCTCATTTACCCCCTGGCTTGGCAAGTTTGTAAACGATATGTACATAGCCCAGCTATCCGGATTTTATAAAATCACCAGGGAGCAGGTAGTGAGTGGAGGTTTCAAATATTTTGACTTGGGTACTTTTTTCGCACGCGATGCCAGTGGCAATGACGATGGTACTTTTAACCCGAGGGAGTTTGCATTTGATGTAACCTATTCCCGGTTATTGACCGAAAACTTAAGTGTTGGCTTAACGGGTCGCTATATACATTCAAACTTGCTGGGGGCCTATAGTAGTGGGTCATTTGCTGATACCAAGCCTGGCAATAGTGTTGCGGCTGACGTTGGCGTTTTATATAAGAAAGAAATAAAAAGTGCCAGGCCTTCTACACTTGCCTTGGGGGCCTCAATATCCAATATTGGTTCTAAAATTTCTTATTCAAACAACGACAACAAAGATTTTCTACCAACAAATCTTCGCGTAGGAACCGCCTATACAACAGAACTCGACCAATTTAATTCAATCACATTCTTGCTCGATTTTAATAAACTGATGGTGCCATCTCCTCCCATAAGAGATTCAACCACTATTGTTAAAGGAAAAAATCCAGATCGCTCTTTATTAAGTGGAATGTTTGGCTCCTTCTCTGATGCTCCTGATGGTTTCGAAGAAGAAATCAAGGAAGTAATGACTTCAGTAGGCGTTGAATACTGGTACAACAAAACATTTGCCGGCCGCATCGGATATTTCCTGGAATCAAAAACCAAAGGGAATCGAAAATATATGACTATTGGGTTGGGTTTTAGAAAGGATAATTCGGACGTGGGTAGAGCTTCTTATGGGATTGATGTGGCGTACTTAGTACCAACTAATAAGCGGGAACACCCGTTGGCTGAAACGCTTCGCTTTACGTTAATGATTTTGATGAAGAAAAGCACACCTGAAAAAGAAGAATCCGTTACCGATCAATAATGCTGGATCGTACCCAAGCGCCTCATTTTACATTAGATAGCGACTTTGTTCTATTACCAATAGAAGAGGAGACTCCCCTTAGAAATGGTACTTCTATTTACACCATCAGAAATAATCAACAACCCGTCTTAAAAATTGAATTCGTATTTCCGGCCGGAAAATGGTATGAATCAACTCCCGGAATGGCCCAGGCAGTGAATACCTTACTATTGAAGGGAACAAAAAAGAAGACCAGCCAACAGATTGCGGAAGCGTTTGACCAATTGGGTTCGCATATTGAAACACAGGCTGGTTTTGATTTTGCAATTATAGCACTCTATTGTCTTACCCGAAATGCAATTCCATCATTGGAATTATTACTTGAGATTTTTAGTGATGCCACATTTCCAACAAAAGAAATTGAACACTACAAAAATGTTCAGATTCAAAACCTTCAGGTAAATAACGAGAAGACAAGCTATGTTGCATCAAGACTTTTAAGAGAGAAAGTCTTCGGAATTACTCATCCCTATGGCTGGGAGCCTTCGGTAGAAAGCATTACAAGCCTGGAACAAAATTCCATAGGTTCATTCTTTAGAGAAAGTTATTTGTGCTCCCATATTTTTGTTGCCGGAGACTCCAATCAGCAGATTAATAATTTCCTTAAACAGAACTTTATAAATACAAACCCTAAGGGTATTTCTTCTTCACAGTTGGAAGTGATAACATCATCGTCAGAACGGTCATGGCATGTTGAAAAGATTGGGAGTACCCAAACCTCAGTTCGTCTTGGTAAAAAAATAATCAATCGAAACCATCCCGATTTCTTTACTGTGCTTTTTGCAAACCATATTCTGGGCGGCTACTTCGGATCTCGATTGATGAAAAACATCCGTGAAGAAAAAGGATTGACGTATGGAATTTTTTCCAGTGTTTCGGCATTAAAAAGAGATTCATTTTTTTCTATTGGGGCAGATGTCAATAAAGAGAATAAGTCATTAATATTTGACGAAATCATAAGCGAAGTAAATGCCCTGATCAATACGCCATTGAGTAATGATGAATTTATAACAGCAAAAAATCACTTTATCGGAAGTTTCCAAACAGATATGACGTCCGTATTCTCTCATGCCGAAAAACATAAGAATATAATATTGAATAATCTTCCCAAAGATTATTATTCAACAATGATCAATCGCATTCTAAAAACAACTACCGAAAATATCAGAGCTTCAGTCGAGCGGTATATGCAACCTGACCAACTTCTGTCAGTTTCTGTGGGTTGATTGATTTTTTAGTCTTTCTGAGTTTTTTATTCTCCTCATGGAAAAGCACGGGCGGTTACTGGAAGCTGGTGCTTCAGACTATCCCTGTGTGGGATTAGAGACGGCAACCGGAATCATCCGAAATAGACACCAACACGAACGTATTCCCCGACCATAAGCACTTGGCTTCTTGGGCAGGCATGTGTCCCGGCAATAATGAGAGTGCTGGCAAAAAAAAGCGAACGCATCACCCATGGGAATAAGTCCCTGAAGACTACACTCACAGAAGCTGCCTCGGCTGCTTCCCATACCAAAGACACTTTTTTGAAAAGAAAATACAACAGTTTAGTAGGAAGACAAGGAAAGAAACGCGCACTCATTGCTGTAGACATAAGATGCTTTGTGCCGTTTATCCCATCCTCAAAAACAAAGAACCATACACAGAGCCTAATACGGAAATATTCCAAGCCTGTACGAGCTGGAGCGGTTGTGCCCCATCTCAAACTAGCTATTAAAGGGCGCGGTTTTACTGGTGGTTGTCAACCCTGAAAATAAAACTGACTTCAAAGCGCTAAGAACAAACGGTTGTCACCATTGAGCACGCAGAAAAATTTTTACCCAATTGGCGTCTTGAAATTATGGGAAGACTTTCAGAAAAAGCCCTCTGAAAATCAGAAGGCCTTTACCGTGGATAAAATTTAAATTAGCCACCAAAGTCATCAAACCTCACATTCTCTTTCGGTATACCCATTTCATCGAGCATCTTCATTACAGCCGCGTTCATCAACGGTGGGCCGCAGAGATAATATTCAATATCTTCTGGTGCCTGGTGCGATTTCAGATAGTTATCAAACAAGCACTGATGAATGAACCCTAAGTATCCATCCGCTTCTTTGTCATCCAGGCTCTTCTTAACCTTCCAGTTATCATCGGGTAATGGCTCTGATAAACCAATATGGAATTGAAAATTCGGAAACTCTTTTTCGATTTTGCGGAAGTGATCTACATAAAACAGTTCTTTCTTAGACCGCCCTCCATACCAGTAAGAAACTTTACGCTTGCTTTTTTCAGTATGGAAGAGATGGAAGATTTGTGCGCGCAAAGGAGCCATACCGGCACCACCGCCTATATAAATCATTTCACGTTGTGTAGGATTAATATGAAATTCCCCGTAAGGACCGGAGATTGTTACCTTATCGCCAGGCTTGCGCGAGAAAATATACGATGAACAAATGCCAGGATTCACATCCATCCATTTATTATTGGCCCGGTCCCACGGTGGGGTGGCTACACGAATATTTAGCATCACTATATTTCCTTCAGCCGGATGATTAGCCATAGAGTAAGCCCTGAAAATAGGTTCATCATTTTTCATCTTCAAATCCCATAGCTTGAACTTATCCCAATCGCTTTGAAAGACATTGGGCTTATGACCTAATTCGGGATGTGGAGCAATTTTAATGGTCTTGTAATCAACAGTAATGGGTGGTACATCAATCTGAATATAGCCACCGGCTTCAAATTTCAGGGTTTCACCAGGAGGGAGCTTTACAACAAACTCTTTGATAAAGGTTGAGACGTTATAATTAGAAACTACTTCGCACTCCCACTTCTTAATACCAAAAATTTCTTCGGGGATGCGAATATGCATGTCCTGTTTCACTTTTACCTGGCACCCAAGGCGTACATTGTCCTTACGTTCTTTCCTGTTTAAGTGACCCAATTCGGTAGGTAAAACATCACCACCACCCGCTTCTACCACACATTTGCACATAGCGCACGTTCCACCGCCACCACAGGCAGAGGGAAGAAATATTTTTTGGTTGGCTAATGTTGAAAGCAGTGAACTGCCCGCTGTTGTCACCAACGGATTTTGTTCATCGCCATTGATGATAATTCTGACGGGGCCCGACTGGACTAATTTAGCCTGCGCAAGCAGCAGCATAAACACCAGCAACAAAATAATGACGGTGAAAGCAACAATTGAAGAAATAATGATCATGAGTACCTGAAATTTTGACCGGTTACAAATATATGCGTTCCGCTAAAACCTAAAAATTAAATACAATCGGATTCACTTAAATATACCGGATGATTAGATCGAATTTTCAGGCGGCAAATTCCACCTGTTCCCTTTGCCTAATAACCTGTAACTGAGGCTGTGGCGCCACGATAAGTCCGATGGATGGATTTTGGGCCCAGGCTTTCAGCTTTTCCAGCTCGACTAGGCCTTGCATATAATGTTGCCCCTGCGATGCGTAGCCTGAATAGAATTCTTCAAAGTCATTAATGGAAATATCACTTCGTTGGTCAAAACGAACAAAGACCTCTACAACAAGCTCATTTGAAAATGTAAGATCATGAGCCTGGTTGAGTTTTTTATACTCATAAGCGTAGTCATAAGATAGAGCCGAAATATCTGACAGCACGGCTGAACCTGTCGGATAACTTCCGGCCCCCTTACCCACGAAGAGTTGCTTTTCAGCAAAGGCGCTGTGTACTTGCACAGCATTGTACTCATTTCGAATCTGGTACAAGGGGTCGCTTGTTTCAACAAATTGAGGGGCAACAAACCCAAATACCTGATTGTCTTTCTTAAAAGCCCGAGCGATTAATTTTATGGCATAACCCCGCTCGTTTGCAAATTTCAAATCAAGATCAGAAAGTTTATCAATGCCAATGTTGACTATGTTTTCAGGCTTAACAAAGACACCAAATGTGTGGGCAATAGCGATGGCCAACTTGAATTTTGGATCAAACCCTTTTACATCCAGACTTGGATCGGTTTCTGCAAACCCAAGTTCTTGTGCCTGCCTCAAAGCATCTTTATAGCTTTTCTTTTCATCAAAAACTTTGGTGAGAATGTAGTTTGTTGAACCATTAAAAATCCCTTCAATACCCGTGAGCAGGTCGTTGTCGTAATATTCTTCAAGGTTTCGGAGAATGGGTATGCTTCCGCACACCGCACCCTCATACAGCACCGGCTTTCCATGGTGTTGCTGGAGTTGATAGATTTCTTCCAGGTTTTCGGCCAGCATCTTTTTATTGGCTGTGACAACCGCTTTTCCGTTTTTCAAAGCGGTCTTTACAATTTCAAATGCAGCAGTCGCATCATCAATCAACTCAACCACCACACTGATTTCCGGATCGAAGAGAATTTCATTTTTATCGTACGTGAAAATCTCTGAGCTGAGGTCACGCGTTTTGTTTCTATTCTTCACGCAGATTTTCTTTATCTCCGCTTTTAACCCATTCGTCTTGCTTAGAACCTGGTAGAGCCCCTGGCCAACGCAACCATAGCCGAACAGACCTATCTTTATTTTCTTTCTCACGATAATGATTAATTGAGGACTCCGACTTCTCTTTTCTTTTTGATTTTATTGAATGCCTGCTGCAAATCGTTGATCAAATCTTCAGCGTCTTCAATGCCGCACGAAAGACGAATCAGCGAATCAGCTACGCCCGATTGCAAGCGCTTCTCCCGCGGAATGGATTTGTGCGTCATCTGCGAAGGATGACAGATCAGGCTTTTCACTCCCCCAAGACTTTCAGCGAGTTTGAAATATTTTGTGGAGGTAACAAAGTCAACAGCCGCATGCTCCGTATCCTCTTTCAGTGTAAATGAAATGACACCCCCATACAAACCATTTTGCTGACGCTCGGCTAATTCATGATTTCTTATGAGTCTGGAGACCGGGGTAATAAACCTTGCTTACTTCCCCAGTTTGTGAAAGGAACTGTGCAACCTTCAATGCGGTTTTGCATTGACGCTCCACGCGTAACGTTACAGTCTCAATGCCTCGAATGGTAAGCCAACAGTCTTGCGGACCTAAGATTCCACCGGTTGCATTTTGAATGAATTTAATTCTTTCGGCAAGCTCTTCATTGTTTACGATCACCAACCCGGCAACTAAATCGGAGTGACCAGCTAAATATTTTGTTCCACTGTGAATAACAATATCAGCACCTAAAAGAAGTGGTTGTTGCGCTACCGGAGACGCAAATGTGTTATCCACTACAACCAATGCGCCATTAGCATGAGCAATGGATGAGATTTTTTCAATATCCGAAATTTTTAGGGTTGGATTCGTGGGTGACTCAAGCCAAACGAGTTTTGTTTTTTTGTTGATGAAATCGACAACGTTTTCGGCATTCGTTGTATCGACATAGTGAATTTTGATTCCGAATTTTTCGTAGATGTGTGTGAACAATCGGTATGCACCTCC
>JAKEEN010000026.1 GCA_022616575.1 Flammeovirgaceae bacterium | reverse complement strand
ACATTTTCAATATCTTTTTTCCAACCTAAAGCGTCATCGGATGGGAGCAGACTTACAAAAAAATCACGGAATTTATCCCGGTAGATCAAAAACAGGAAAATATAAATCGGGATTTGAACAAGTAATGAAAGTGTGTTGGTAGTTGAGACAACCAAATTGGTTAGGTAGGAGCTTGCAGCGGTTAAGCCGTCTTTTAATAGCTGTGTTTGTTCTTTAGCACTAAATCCAAGCGTGAGTTCAATCTGATCGCTGGTCTTGTTGACAAACGCTTCAAATCGGGTTTGCAAATCAGGTAGGTCTTGAACGAGGTTAGCCAGTTGCTTCCCGATGATCCACATACTTCCCGCAAAAAGAATAAAGGTGAAAATCAGCACGATAGTAACTGAAAGGGTAAGCGATAATTTTTTCTCCAGTCGGTTTACCACCGGTAATAATACCACCGATAAAAAGGCAGAAATGAGGATAGGGATAATAATGTCACTGGCCAACATTGTAGCCGTAATGGATAGCGCAATCACTACAAACAATTTGTAGATATAATCGAGGCGGTCGAAGCGCTGAGGTTTGATATCAAAGTTACTACTCATAATGTGTCAATGTGCTAATATGTTGATGTGCTTACGTATTTTCATCTCCCGTCTCCTCATCTCCTAACTTCTAACTTCTAACTTCTAACTTCTAACTTCTAACTTCTAACTTCTAACTTCTAACTCCTATCAATAGCCTCTACAATAACCTGGCATGATTCCTTGATTTCTTCTTCAGTAATAGTCAACGGGGGGGCAATCCGAAAGCTGTTGGGATGGGAGAGAAACCAAAATGTAATAACACCTTTGTCCATGGCATATTTTACAATCTTTTCCACACGTTCCTGTGTATCAAAGTCAATGGCGAACATCAATCCAATGCGCCTGACTTCCTTGATCAGTGGGTGTTTCAATAAGTTTTCAATCAGCTTCCCTTTTTTTTCAACCTGATCGAGCAGTTTTTCTTTTTCGATTACCTCTAAGGTTGCTAAAGCCGAGGCACAGCATACAGGGTTTCCACCAAAGGTAGTGATATGGCCGAGCATCGGATCATGCGTGAGTGTTTGCATCAGGTTCTTATCAGCAATGAAAGCACCGATTGGTAAACCACCGCCAAATGCTTTCGCTATAGTCAGAATATCTGGCACGATGTCAAACTGTTCAAAGGCAAAGAGGGTACCCGTGCGCCCCATACCGCATTGAATTTCATCGAGTATCAGAAGCGTCCCGGTCTCATCGCATTTCTTCCGTACGGCCTTCATGTATGATTTTGAAGGCACACGCACTCCGGCATCGCCCTGAATCGTTTCCATAATAACACAGGCCGTTCGGTCTGTGATGGCTTCCAACTCTTCCATTTTATTGAAGTCAATAAAGCGCACATCCGGAAGCAGAGGCCTGAAGGCATATTTTTTTATTTCGTTGCCTGATACACTCATCGAACCATGTGTACTGCCGTGGTATGATTTTCGACATGAAATAATTTCTGTTCTGCCGGTAAAGCGCTTAGCCAATTTCAGCGCGCCTTCATTGGCTTCGGTACCTGAGTTCACAAAGTAAGTACAGTTGAGTGAGGGGGGCAGCAATTCAGTTAATTTCTTCGCAAGCCTGTTTGACGCTGATTGAATGTATTCGCCAAAGACCATCACATGAAGGTGCTTTTCAAGTTGTGATTGAATGGCATTGATTACATGCGGATGTCTATGGCCTATGTTGCTTACGGCAATTCCTGAAATAAGATCGGTATAGCGCTTACCCTCGGGAGTATAAAGGTAAATTCCTTCAGCGCGTTCAACAGGGATTAAAAAAGGAAAGGGGGTAGTCTGGGCAATGTTGTTTAAAAAAACCTCAGGGCTATAGTCCATCATGCTAAGCTATCATACTTCTGCAAAAAAAAGAAGGCGCCCCGGACCCCTCCGAAAGCGCCTAAAACAACCCATTACCCAAATCTTAATTTCTTTTCCTCGGCTTAGAATGTTGCCTTTGCAATGCCCATGTCAGGGTTTGATAAAACCCGTGGGGCTGAAGGATCAAACTCTGCCGATGGCTTATAGCGTGGTTCTTTAACGGCTACTCTAATATTTTCTTTTTGTGAATGCTTCTTATCAAGGATGTTACAGGCATTCACATATTTAACATTCTGCTCTTTGTATTTTACCTTCGCGTACTTTTTCTTGTTCTTCTTACCAGGGAAGTGTCTGGCATCTGCTTCTTTAGAAAGCAGTATACCGAGTATGATGGCAATGATTAAGACAACTACCTGCTTAATACGAGCCGATATCTTAATATTGGCTAAGTCTTTATAACTGGATTGGCTCATGGGGTCTTTTGGGTTTTTATTTCTTATCTCCAACTGGGTCTCTTGCTAATAGATACTTTGTAATTCTCAGTCTGACTGTGCTTCTTGCTTAGTTTCGCACATGCATTGTTGTACACTTTGTTTGCCTTCTTTGCCGGGTTGGTTTTTGCTTCAGAAGTAAACGCATTAAAGAACACTCCGATAATAATCACTACAATCAGTACTACTAATTTTCTTGATTTTGAGATTACTGTGGTTGTCATGGGGTCTTTGCGTTTTGTACGATACAAAGATGGGGTATTTGGTACCCCGACTTCCACTGAAATTGGTCAGCTATCTTACGTCTGATAGGTAAGTTTGCATCGAAAACCTTTTAAAACCTTCAATTTTCAACGCAACCGATTGAAATAGCCTTAATCCTCTTTTTTTGATGATTTTTCCACTAAATCGATGAATTCGCGGATTATTTCATTGGGAACTGTTACAGAAAGATGGTATTGCTCTAATTTCCACCCATTTACGGTCTTTATAAGCACACCCGAGCCACGGCAGGTTCCCATCCAGGTAGTCAAAAGCTCTGAAAACCATGCATAATTACCCTCATTTGTTACGTGAAGATCGCGATCGTAGGGCTTAAAGTCCCACGCCTTGCCCTTATCAAAATAGGGTTTTGCAAAGCTTACGAACTCCGTTTTCGTCCAGCGCTCAGTTGCATCGGTTCCAATGTAGATGCTGTTATCATTCATAAATCCAAAGAACGCATTGGCATCAGCTTTGGTGGCTGCAAGGTGCCAGTTATCAATGAGTTGGTTGATTTGCTGAATGGATTCTGTTTGAGCTGGCGAAGGTACTGCTGACAACAGCAGCAGGATAAGGGTAAGTGTTTTCATCATGGCTGATTCTGGATTCTGGATACTTAATTCTGGATTCTGACTTCTGACTCTAAACATTATAGAGCTTCAGGAAATCCAGTACCTGCTGACGTACTGCCGGGTGATTATCCTCATCGTACTTGGCGGTAGCTATGGACTGGAAAAGCTCGCTCACTACGGACGCATGGAAGCCCAGTTTTTCGGCATAAATGCTGGCCACTTCTAATTCAATGTCCTCCACTACTTTATCAAGGTAAATCATTTGAACCAAGTGAAAAATGGATTCGAGTTTCTCTACTTTTTCGGCAGGCTGAGTAAAGGCCAAATGAGTAACATTGATGGAAGCCTTCTTTAAATCATCAGGCGATAGGTGCAACTGAAATCCCCATTTTAGCAAACACCGTAGATATTTTGATTCGATGGTTTTTTGATCAAGAAATAGGGCCAGTATATTGAAATAACTCTTTTTAATGGAGTTTAATTGATCTTTGGAGAGTTTCTCGGTCATGGCTTCAAGTTCGTAAAAAAAATCAACTTTAGAAGGTGCTTTTACTGACAATACTTCCTGCTCAATTCTGATGTTTGGGTGGCTCCGTATTTTCGCGCGTTGAATAAATCAGCGCAAAGTCCGTCACGCTCATTGGCCAGGTCTTTGATTTCTGCCCTGAATAGGTATGCGTTGCCATCCTCCGATTTAAGAATAATAATCCAGTTGCAATCTTTCAAAGCTTCTGAATAAAAACCGAGTTGTTTATTGGCAAGTGCACGGCCTTCAAAAATGTCTTTGCAAACTTCTGGCAGGTCAGCCGGATTAATCACCAGCAAAAATGCCTCACCATAAACAGCCGACATATTTTTCTTAAAGAGTTCCTTGCCAATTGTAAAGTATTCAAGGGCTTCGGTGGGATTATCCAGCTGACGAAGATTAATCTGGGCGATCCGGTTAATAAGGTCCAGGCTCCAGGGTTGCTGTTTGTAAAGTTGCTTTAAGGATAGGAGCGCATCCTGATATTTACCGAGTTTAAGTTCGCAATCGGCAACTTTTTTCAATGTTTCAATACGCGGGGCCAGTTCATATTTCTTTAGCAATTTGTAGTAGTGCAAAGAACTATCAATTACATTTTTCTTGTAGTTTGATTCTGCCAAAGCACGTAGCTGAATAATAAGGCTGTCTTCAGCGATCATAAATCGCATCTCAAGTGGATCCTGCTTGCGCAGTGCTTCGATCATCCCAAAAGCTTCATCTACCTTACCATGGGTAAAGAGGTTGTTTACCTGAACTAATATCCTGGTGTACCGAACTTGCATATCAGCTTTTTTCAACTCGATCAGGTAATTGCCTGCGTGAATAATGGCAAAGCAGAACCCTGAGATGATAATAAATACCAGGAAGGCAAGGCCCTGAATTTTGAAATACTCTCTATCAAACTTATAACGCGATTCGCGATTGGCATAGCGCCAGCGCTCATAGCGATGACGATGTACTTCCTGCCAATATTCGGTATTGGTGTAAACAGGGGGTAGCTGGATAGAGTACAGCCGCGCATCGTAGCGTGCCTTCTTTAATACATCGGCCAGCGTATGATAGGCCTCATTCACCAGCTTAAACATATCTTCGGCTTCGGGATTACCTGGGTTGCGATCGGGGTGGTAGAGCATGGCCAAACGCTTATAGGCCACGCGTATTTCTGTGGAATCTGCATTTTTTGAAATCCCCAGCACCTCGTAGTAATCCGTCATATATTGAAAATACGAATTTTATAGATAACGATTACTCTTCACGTTTCGTCCCCGCTTACCAATAAAAAAGCCCTGCTGAAGTTCAACAAGGCTTTTTCTATACATATGTCTGAAGTAATCAGAGCTTGGAGAGCTCTACTACCAGATCAATCAATTTGTTTGAGTAACCCCATTCGTTATCATACCAGGCAACTACTTTCACAAAGTTGTCGTTGAGTGCGATACCTGCTTTGGCATCGAAGATAGAAGTGCGTGCATCACCGAGGAAATCCTGCGACACCACATCGTCTTCTGTGTAACCAAGTATTCCCTTTAGTTCACCATCAGCCGCTTCTTTCATCGCTGTTTTAATTTGCTCATAGGTTGCGGATTTTGACAGGCGAACAGTTAAGTCAACTACAGAAACGTCAGCCACCGGAACCCGGAACGACATGCCTGTTAATTTGCCTTTCAGCTCAGGAATTACAAGGGCAACTGCCTTTGCAGCGCCTGTTGATGAAGGGATAATATTTTGATATCCACCACGGCCTCCTCTCCAATCCTTAGCTGAAAGACTATCCACCGTTTTTTGTGTAGCGGTAACCGCGTGTACGGTGCTCATCAATCCTTCCAGAATGCCAAACTTATCATTCAATACTTTAGCAATAGGAGCAAGACAGTTTGTAGTGCACGATGCGTTTGATACAATAGTATTTTGTGCCGTTAGTTTTTTGTGGTTTACGCCCATTACAAAGGTGGGTGTGTCATCTTTAGCGGGTGCAGACATAACCACGCGCTTTGCACCGGCTGTGATGTGTTTCTGTGCATCGGCTTGAGTAAGGAAGAAACCGGTTGATTCAACAACGATCTCAGCGCCCACTTCATTCCATTTCAAGTTAGCCGGGTCTTTCTCGGCCGTGACGCGAATCTTCTTCCCATTTACTACCAGGTCACCGTCTTTCACTTCCACGGTGCCTTCAAATTTACCGTGAGTGGAATCATACGTAAGCATGTATGCCATGTAATCTGGCTCCATCAGGTCATTAATACCTACTACTTCAACATCTTGGCGTGTGAGGGCAGCGCGGAACGCCAAACGACCGATGCGGCCAAATCCATTAATTCCGATTTTAGTCATGGTATTGATTGGGTTTAAAAATCATTCTTAAGTTGCGGCAAAAATAAAGTAAGGCTTGGTAAAACCAATGCCTTTTTAAGGTTTATAACCCCTTGAAAGTTCCCTGCAAGTGAATTCCAAAAGCGTAAAATTTAAGCGCCCAACTTTATGCGGTTTAAAATCAGATTACCCAATAAGCTATTATGTCAGCATGTTTTTGCGAAATAACCGTCTGTAACTGGTTTTGCCTTTAGCCGTTGTAATAATGTCTATGAATCCAGTCTATATTGTTGGCAGTCTTCAATCGTATCATGCAGTACAAAGGAGTTTATGGGGAAAGGAGAACCGATTTATCCCCGGTACTGTCATCCATCATTTAATTCCGTTCAAAGAGTGCTTTTTGTATTGGTTGCCTGAAAAAGAATCAATTAAAGATTTGAAGAAAGCAATTGGCGCCAAGAATATGCTGAAGTACAGGCTTCGCTTTTATACCAATATTGAAAAGTTAATTGAAGAGTCCAGTGCTGCACTGAGCGAGGAGCAACTCTCAACGTTTACGGGGCTCTGATTTTACCTGAAGTAATTTTTCAATTTTCACATCACCGTCAAGGTTTCTCATTTGCTGCATCACCCACGGGTACCTGCGTTGAACGTACAAGGAGGGAGGATTGACCACATACTTTTTTGGATTGGGCAGGCAGGAGGCAATCATGGCCGCTTCTTTCATGGTTAGTTTTTTAGCACTCTTCTTAAAATAGTGTTGTGATGCAGCTTCAATTCCAAAAACACCTTTTCCCATTTCAGCTACATTAAGATACACCTCCAGAATTCTTTCCTTTCCCCATACAAGTTCAATCATGAAAGTAAAATAGACTTCCAATCCTTTGCGTATCCAACTGCGCCCCTGCCACAAGAAAACATTCTTTGCTGCCTGCTGGCTAATGGTGGAGGCTCCACGGATTCGCTTTGATTTTTTCTTGTTGTGAGAGATTGCCTTTTCAATACTCTTCCAATCCAGGCCGTTGTGATCAGTGAAGAGTTGATCTTCAGAAGCAATAACGGCCAGGCGGGCGTAAGGCGAAATTTCTTCCAGTGAAACGTAATCCCGCTTTAATGAGTAGCCATCGATCAAACTTCCAATTTGGGTGGTCGTGATGGGCGGGTCCACCCATCTTAAAGTAATAATATAGACCAACTGACCGATAAACAGGATCAGGAATATCTTCTTCAGTTTTTGAAAGATGGACTTCATCATAAAAAGAAAAGGCCTTGAAATTCAAGACCTTTGTTTTTCGTAGCCCCGACAATCCAAATGTCGAACCGAGGTTCCTATCAGATTTAAAACTACTACATAAAATATTTATTTTACCCACTTGACAGGCAGATAATAAAGTCCTAACTCGTAAATAATTGATAACCAACACATTTAAAATATCTTATTCGGCTGGTTAATGAATTTTCCTCCATTTTCGGTGAATGGAATTTTCTGACTTTGAGAAACTAGATTTATTACCTGATTTTGGTCATCGTTGTTTATAACCAAAACGAGCAGGATTCTGAACATTAATGTTGATGTTGATATCAACCTCCTGCTTTTTCACATGAGAAACTAATTTTATTAACCTAACAATCCTAAATTCTAAACGGTTTTTACCATGGTGGAATCCGGCTGAAAAAATTTCAGCCGGAGTTCATCCAATCTTACATCAAAATTAACCCAAAAAAGTCATTAGACTTTTTTGCACTTTGTGCTGACGATTGAAAATGAAGGGTTTAGACCTTTCCAATTGTTGTAAGTTTTTCTTTCATT
>JAKEEN010000212.1 GCA_022616575.1 Flammeovirgaceae bacterium | reverse complement strand
GCAATGATGGATACACCAATTAACATGATGCCCACGCTGGGAATAAATGCTCCGAAAAATCCAGCAATACCCGTGAGGGGGCTGATTGCCCGGCTAAACGGTTCGATGGGTAAGTTAGTAGCAATCTCATTGCCCCATGCCCATTGAAACGAGTTCACAGAAAGAACACCAATTAAAATTCCACCGCATATGAGTACCGACAGTACCAGCACAATGCCCATGAAAGTGATGAATACACCAACACCTACACGCAGAATTTCAACAAGCGGCCTCAGAATTTTTCCGAGAGCTGTTATGATCATGGCGATTAACCGGAAGGGGAAGAGAATAATTTTTGTTAAGGTACTTTCTTCACCAGTTTCATTACCTGTATTTTTTTTTATAGTTGATTCAATATTGGATAAGGTGACAGGCTCACCCTGCATCTGCATTTTATCAGTCAGCGATTTTGCTTCTGGTAAAATAATCCACAACACAATGTAAGCGATAACACCCAGGCCACCGGCAAAAGTGAGGGCTACGAAGATCAGGCGAACAACAACAATGTCAATCCCGAAGAAAGCAGCCACACCACCGCAGACACCGCCTAATACCTTTTGCTCAGGGTCGCGGAACATTTTTTTATCGCTGCTGGTATCTTCCAACTCGTTTGAACCGGGGATAACGATCCATAAAATCAGGTAGGCAAGAATACCGAAGCCGTAGGCAAAGAAGAGAAGGGCCAACACTAAACGAATCCAAAGTGGATCGGTGTTGAAATAGTTTGCTAATCCGGCACACACACCGCCAATGATTTTTCTTTTCAGGTCACGGAACAATCGCTTGGGCTGTGATGGAGCAGCTGCTTTTTTCTCTTCGGACTTACTTTGACGCGTTTCAGCTTGTGCAAACTCCTGATCTTCTTCAGCGGCTTTGAAGTCGCTTACGTTACCCATGGTGGCGATCAGGTTATTTACATCATCGGCAGTAATTACCTGCTTGCCTTCGTTGAGTTTGGTTAAGAAGATTTCAGCAATGCGACTTTCGATGTCGGCCAGAATCTCAGTACTATCTTCAAAATTAGAGAAGTACCTGTTTACAGAGTCAAGGTATTTTTTCAAACTATCATAGCCGTCTTCTTCAATGTGAAAGATGATGCCGCTGATGTTGATGCTTATATTCTTTTTCATAGTACGATTATGCTGAGGTAGTTGATTTACTGGTTATCATGGATGTAGAGTGCACGAGTTCGTCCCACGTTTCGGTAAGTTTTTGCAGAAATTTAGCACCCCGATCGGTTAGTTTATAATATTTTCTAGGCGGACCTGATTTTGATTCCACCCATTTGTACTCGACCAATCCCATGTTTTTGAGACGGGTGAGTAAGGGGTATAAAGTTCCTTCCACCACAATCATGCGTGCGGCAGTCAGTTCATCCAGCATATCTGAAGCGTAAACCTCTCCGCGGGATATAATGTGTAAGATGCAGTACTCCAGGATTCCCTTCCTCATCTGCACCTGAGTGTTTTCTAAATTCATAGTTTATGCAAGGTCAAATTCCTTGATACTGTGTATTACCAAGTAGCTTGCCAAAACTTTCGCAAATTCAAAATATCGAATTTAAGCTTAAAAATGCCGTTTTTTTGTTGATTGACTTAAGATGGTAGCAGTGATTCGTTCGGAAGTGAACAGAATAATTTACAGGCATGAACAAGCCCTAATTACTTTTGCGGCCCCATTTGAGCACATATTTATGCAGCGGCTCCTCCACCCACCTCCATAATATATAAGAACTGGCCACTACAATCAGTGCAATCACAAAGCTGTTGTCTGAAATGTAGGCTGCGGCCCATGTTGGAATAAACCCGATATGAACCAGGTAAAGAGCGTATGATGATTTGCCTAAAAGCTCAAGCGGTTTAGAAGCAAGAATGCTTTTGACAATTGAGTTCTCTTTAACAAGCCCCAATATAAGTACGCCAGCGGAAAGGGGAATGAGCCCTTGATGAATAAGTAGCTTGAGTGCAGGACTAAGATTGCCAAATGCCAGAACGCCTGTAAAGAGTGCAAGCATTAAAATGGAAAGCGAGGTTAAGTGTGCTCTCCTATAAAGTTCAGTTCCTTTCTTTTTCAGGAAAAGAGCCAATCCAATACCTATGAAGAATTCAAAACTCCTTCCAAAAATGGTGAATGTGAGCATGAAGGTATTGTTTTTGAAGAAACCATACGTTTTTAGAGTGAGAAGATCACTTAGTTCCGCTGACACAAAAGTCAACAACAATCCAAGAGAGAACAAAATCACAGGAAGGAGAAATAGCCAAAAGTTTTTTTTGGAGACCAGAAGAAAAATAAGCGGAGCCAGAAAGTAAAAACACTCTTCAACTGTAAGGCTCCAGGCCTGGGGTATTAAGGTGAATTTAAAATCATTAAAAAAGCCTTTTAGAAAAGTGAGGTTTAGAAAATAGAGAATGCCGTCATTACCGTGGAAAGATTTTTTTTCAACCAGGTATAGAATGAAAGTAATGGTTGTGAGAATGAAATAGAGAGGATAAATGCGTGCCAGGCGCTTCAGGAAATACTCGCGTAAATATCGGGAGGTAAAACTTATCCGCTGGTAGTATTTCCAGGTTATGAGAAATCCGCTGAGTACAAAGAAGAATGAAACACCCATATGCCACTCATTAATAATAGCTGAAGCAAGTCCGAATGTGCCCTCGGGGGCACATGGATTATAATGAAATATTAAAACCAGCCAGGCGGCTAAAGCCCTAAAGCCGGTGAGCGGGGGAAAGTAAGCTTCAAAACTCTTCACACTTTAAATAGGGATTAATTCCGGTCTTTCGCAATGATGTCAAAACCGTTTCAAATGCGAGGTCAATTTTTCTTTGCGGTTCCATCATCCTAAATTGCACACAGGTGGCCAATAAGAGTCATTTACATAAAGCCGGTTTCGGGTATGAATATCGAATGGAAGGCCCTTGCATGAAGCATTTTTTCACCAGCATTATTCTGTGTTTAGTTACTTTTCTAACCAATGCCCAGGTTGGTAACGAGTGGATTCAGTTCAATCAGCAGTATTTTAAGATACCTATCGTAAAAGATGGCCTATACCGGTTAACGCATGCCAATCTTCAGGCCGCAGGTTTTCCCGTTGGCACGGCCGATCCACGAAGAATTCAACTATTCCATCGGGGTGAAGAAGTAAGTATATACGTAGAAGGGGAGAGTGATGCCGTTTTTAACACTTCCGACTTTATTGAATTCTATGGAAGAAAAAATGATGGTACCCTCGATTCTTCACTTTACAAACCTGCTTCCGCGCAACCTCATCCCTACTATAACTTATTTAGCGATAGTACATTCTATTTTCTTACGTACAATCCGTTGCCGGTACTTGGAAAGCGCATGGATTTTTTCTCTGAAGTGAATGTAGATAATCTTCCCAAAGAGACTTTTCAATACCAGGAACGGTTGCTTGTTTTATCGAATCAGTATTCAACCGGCTATGCTGTTCAAAACGTAATTCAAAACACGTTCTTTGATCAGGGCGAAGGATGGACGGGCACCAACCTTGCTCAGGGGCAATCCATTGATTACACCATTTCGGGCATTACCGATATTAATTCTGTTGCTGCCCTGCCGAACCTTGAAATCATGCTGGTTGGAAGAATAAGCAGTCCGCACCAGGCACAGATTTCTGTCGGGCCTGATGCTGGATCCCTTCGTGTTTTATCAACGCTGAATTTTAATAATTATCAAACCCCGGTGTACACACAATTTCTGACATGGACGGATATATCCGCCTCGGGCAATCTTGTTGTTCGAATTAATGCGCAAGGTGTAAGTGGTCTGGCCGACCGTCTAAGTGCTTCATATGTGAAATTAACTTTTCCCCAGCAAGTAAAAGTAAACAGTGCGGCAGAGAAAGTTCTTTACCTCGCGCCCAATGGAAACAATAAATCATACATCGAAATTGAATCGCCTGCGGCAGCATCGAGACTTTATGATGTTACGGACCCATACAACCTTACTCTCATCGGTACAACATTGACCACCACATTGAATGCAGTAGTTCCCAATACAACTTCATCGCGAAAACTTTTTGTAACGAATCTTGCCTCAACGCCAGCTATTAAAAAAGTCAGTTTTCGAAATATTAACCCGGAAGATCACGATTTCATTATTGTTTCAAATAGGGCTTTAATGAAGCCTGCATTGGACTATAATGACGTAGTAAAAGAATATGCAACCTACAGGGCTTCCATGGCAGGGGGAAGTTATGATACGTTGATTGTTTCTATCAATCAGCTTTTTGATCAGTTCAGCTACGGTGAGACTACACCCCTGGCGATTTATAACTTCATGAAGTTTTTCACCAGCCAGCACATACCCAAGTATCTTTTTTTAATTGGCAGAGGCCTGGATGTAAACCAGGGATATTATCGCAATCCCGGGGCAGCGAAGTTTTCCATTTTCAAAGATTATGTTCCTTCAGCAGGAATGCCCGGTTCTGATATGGCGTTTACTGCGGGGCTCAATGGTACAACATACGAACCTGCTGTGCCTACCGGCAGATTAACCGCCACCAATGCCAATGAGGTAGCCAACTATCTGAACAAAATTATTGAACATGAAGCCCGCCCTTTTGATGGATTGAATAGAAAAGATATCCTTCATTTGAGTGGTGGTATTAATGAGGGAGAGCCTGAGTTGTTCCGCAGTTACCTGCAAGAAGTTGGCGCTTTTGCCGAAGGATATTATTTAGGTGGAAATGTAACCCCTATTGCTAAACAGTCTACCGACATACAATTGATTAATGTGGCCGAGCAGGTAAACAAAGGATTGAATATGATTACTTTCCTCGGGCACTCAGCACCCGATGCAACAGACTTTCAAATCGGGTATGTAACTGATCCGGTGCTTGGTTATAACAACCCGGGCAAGTACCCGGTGCTTTTAATGAATGGGTGTAACGTAGGCGCTTTCTTTTTTGCCGGTAGTCAGCCCCTATTTGGGGAAGATTGGGTGAATGCAGCCAATAAGGGAGCGATTGCGTTTATGGCTCACAGCTCGTTTGGAATTGTTTTTAATTTGAAATTTTATAGTCAGATTTTTTACCAGACTGGATTTGGCGATTCACTTTTTATGCAGCAAGGCATCGGGGATGTTCAAAAAGAAACCGCTAAAAGATTTCTTGATTCAACCACCAACTCAATTGT
>JAKEEN010000211.1 GCA_022616575.1 Flammeovirgaceae bacterium | reverse complement strand
GCATCTTCGAGTGATGCGAGTTGAAGAACGTTGTTGGGTGAGGCCTGCAACATGATCAATTCTAGCTCTTTTTTTATTGTAACCTGACAAAGTAGGATTAATCGTTATCCGTTAATAGTTAATCGTGAGCAGGGGCAAGCGCAAGGGAGTGAATTAAAAATTCATTGGCATCACACCCTTGTCTCATGCCCCCTATTAACTATTAACGGATAACAATTAACGGATTCAGCGAATCTCCTGACACAACTCTACCAACACTCCCCCCGTAGACTTTGGATGTAGAAAACAGATCAGTTTATTGTCCGCACCTTTACTTACAGTCTCTTTAATAGGAACAAAACCCTGGGCTTTCTTTTCCTGAATGCTTTTTTGAATATTCTGCACTTCAAAAGCTAAATGGTGCAAGCCCTCTCCCCGCTTCTCTACAAATTTTGCGATGGCCGATTCGGGTTTGGTTGCTTCTAATAACTCAATTTTCAGGCCTGCTACCTCAAAAAAAGAAGTACGAACCCCTTCCGACTCAACCTCCTCAATTTTATAATGTTCCCGGCCCAAAAGTTTAGCATATAAAACATTTGCTTCCTCCAGGTTCTTCACAGCGATGCCGATGTGTTCCAGTTTTTGCATATAACTTATCGTTTGAAACTAGTTGAATCCACCTTACCTTTGTTATCCGGACTTTATTAATGCTCCGGAAACTTAAAAACTGTCTCAAATTGAGGAAACTTTTCGGACTATGCGAAGGTTTCACTCACAGAATTGTGAAGCTATGATCGAAACCGCCAGCGAAATGCACGTAGAAGCCGCCCGGATCCAACAAAAAATCAAAGACTATCTGGGACTTCGCACCAGCGATTTGGTATTTGAATTTTCAACCGTGGATGGCCGGGTCAGACTTGACCTGATCACCATCAACCCACGCCATAACCAGGCCTTTCTATACCACTTTGAGACAGGATCGGATAAAGTGGATGTACTGAAGAAAATGCTGGACTATGTGCAAAACTCGAAAGAGAAAGAAAACTCATATACCATTCAGTGGGTGGCCAAAGATGAGAAGGAACTTCACACTTCATATTTCCGGGCAGGCAACATTATGGATGCTTTGCAAAAATTATATTATGGTCGCGACATGAACACGATCACCGTATTTAGTGTAGTACTTAATCCAATTTCATAAGTATATGATTAGTGTAACCGAAAAAGCGAAAGAGCGGATCATAGCCCTGCGCCAGGAAGAAGGCCGCACAGAAAATCAGAACATCCGGGTATCGGTAAAAGGAGGCGGTTGTTCGGGATTGATGTATGATTTGGGATTTGATGAACATGTAAATCCGGCAGACCAGGTATTTGAAGACAAGGGTATTAAGATTCTGGTTGATAAGAAAAGTCTATTGTACCTCCTTGGCACTACCCTCGATTTTTCTGACGGCTTAAATGGAAAAGGTTTTCAGTTTGTAAACCCGAATGCTTCACGCACCTGTGGGTGTGGTGAGAGTTTTGCTGTTTAAATTTTCAGTGTAGACAGGTCCAATACAAAGCCAGCCACACATGGAATTTGGAACAAAAGAATGGGATAGTATTTGATTCATCTGCCGGAGATTGCTGCTGCGTTCAATGCGGAGATCTTTGTTTTCCTGGCAGAACCAGAAAAATTCCTCATCCGACATACTGGAGGTAATTCTATCCTTGAGAATGATAGTGTCCATGTGCTAAATTTTCGAAATTCTCACTCAATAGTTGCTATACACTTCAGTTCAATGGCGATTGGTGTAGGGAGTGCATTCACTTCAACCGTTGTGCGGCAAGGCTGATTGTCTTTAAAATATTCAGCATAGATTTTATTGAAGGTTGGAAAGTCATCTTTCATGTTAGTTAGAAAGACCGTTACATCCACAAGATTTTCCCAGTTAGATCCACTGGCCTCTAAGATGTACCGCACATTCTGAAATACTGAATGACACTGTTCTTCAATATTATATGAAACAATTTCACGCCTATCATTTAGGGTAACACCAGGAATTTCTTTGGAACCCTTTTTACGTGGCCCTACTCCGGAGAGAAAAAGCAGATTACCCACTTTTCGTGCGTGTGGGTATAAACCAACTGGTTCCGGTGCCTGGTCAGCATGTATCGGTTCGCTCATTTTCAAATTATCAAATTTCCAAATCTTCAAATTATCACTCATCACCGAATCAACCCATCAACTCCTCAATCTCCTCCGCCTCTATCGGTATGTTCTTCATCAGGTCAATCAAACCGGTCTTTGTTATTACTATGTTGTTCTCCAGTCTAATGCCTAGTCCCTCTTCTTTAATATAAATACCCGGCTCAACGGTCCACACCATGCCCTGCTGCATTTTCTGGTACATGCTGCCAACATCATGCACATCCAGCCCCAGCATGTGACCGGTGCCATGCATAAAGTATTTCATGAACAATGGTTTATCCGGATGTTGATTTTTAAGGTCTGTTCTGTCAATTAATTTTAATTTGATCAATTCAGATTCCATAATGCGTTGTACTTCGCGATGGTAATCAAAATAAACAGTGCCGGGTTTCAGTAACTTCATCGCTTCGCGCATCACATGAAGCACGGCATTGTAAACTTCTTTCTGGCGTTTAGTGAATTTTCCATTAACCGGAATGCTACGGGTCATATCGGCATTGTAGTTGGCATATTCTGCGCCTACATCCAATAAAAGTATATCACCATTCTTACAGGCCTGATTATTCTCAACATAATGCAATACGCATGAATTGGCGCCCGAAGCAATAATGGGTTCATAAGCAAATCCGCGCGAACCATTTCTCACAAATTCATGAATAAACTCAGCTTCTATTTCATACTCCTTCACACCCGGCTTCACAAACTTCAACACCCTGCGAAAGGCCTTCTCCGTAATATTTGAAGCCTCCTGCATAACGTCAACCTCTTCGTTTGATTTTACACACCGAAGCTTACCCATAATTGGAGCGATACGTTCATAGGTGTGTAATGGGTAGCGGGTTTTACACCAATCAATAAATCTCGCATCGCGTGTTTCTACCACTACCTCCGAACGGTAATGCTCATTGGTGTTCAGATACACATGTTCAACCCCGCCCATGGCCATCAGGTGGTGAAAGAGTTTATGAAATTCTGAAAGCCATAGCACGGTCTGAATGCCCGAAACTTCGCGTGCCTCTTCTTTGGTAAGCTTGTGGCCCTCCCAGGTAGCAATCATTTCGTTGGTCTCGCGAAGAAATAGTACCTCCCTGTATTTTTTATCCGGCATATCGGGACATATCAGCAGGATGGATTCTTCCTGATCCACACCCGACAAATAAAACAAGTCATTGTTCTGGCGGAACCGCATGGTGCCATCGGCATTGGTGGGCATAATATCATTGGCGTTGAAAAGGGCCAATGAATTTGATTTGAGTTCCTTAACCAACCTCTTCCTGTTATTAATAAAAAGACTTTTGTTGATAGCCTTATAGCGCATAGGTAGAATCTTAAAGGCTCAAAAGTAAAAAACCTGTCAGGTAATAAAAATCCCAACAGGTCTTTCGTTATTTAAACCTCCCGGGTTTTCGAAAACCGGACAGGCTTGAGTTATGAGTCAGCCTTGTGTGGGCTCATCTGTACCTAAGAAATTAAGCAGGATGAAAGTGGCAAGTAAACCAGAGAAAACTCCTTCAAGTGCCACAATAAAAGCGGCCATATAAGGATTTAAATAGCGGCCCATAGGCTCGTTATCTATGATGGATTGCATCATTTCTGTATCAACTTTCATGTACCCAAATAAGAACACAGCAAAGACCAGGGTTCCAATGGCAGCTGTAGTAACACCTGTTATAAGAGCACGGAAATAGTTAATGTGGTCTTCATGCGTTTCTTTGAATTTCCTTAACGAAAGGTAAATGCCACCCACCAGTATCACTAAATTGAAGAGTCGCAGTTCAACGTGGTGCGCCAGTCCCGTAATTTTCATAATTAAGAAATAAGCAATTAAGCCACCTGCTATGCGCAGTCCATAGTTTTCAGGAATTCGCTTGGGATCGGTAAAGAAACTCATGCTGTATAGGTTTGGTGATGATGTAATTTTCTCATTTTCTGAGAGAAATTCAACTGTTTTTACTGGTTTAATATTTTCCTATATTAGGTACCACCAAACCCAAAAACACATGAAAGCATTGAAATTCCTCGGTATAGGACTGGGGGCATTGCTCGTTCTTATTATAGTAGTCACCTCGATGCAATCGCCTAAATCACATTTAGAACGATCGGTTGTTATTAACGCCCAACCGGCTTCTATTTTCGCTTATGTGAATAATCTCAAGAACTTTAACGAATGGTCGCCATGGCATAATCTGGACCCGAATACGAAATATGACTTTGAAGGCCCCGAAGCGGGGGTAGGCGCAAAGATGAGTTGGAAGAGTGATCATGAAGAAGTGGGTGAAGGTGTACAATGGATTGTTGAAAGTGAAGAAAACAAGCGCGTAAAAACCGGCATGCAGTTCGGTGGTTTTGAAGGCGACTATTTTGCCGAAGTGGTTTTGGAACCCACTGAAAATAACGCTACCAAAGTTACCTGGCATTATTATGGTGATGTGAGCAATGCCAGTACATTTGGCGCTGCTGCCGGGAAATTCTTCGGAATGTTTATGGATGGCATGCTCGGCCCCAGTTATGAAAAAGGCCTGGCCAGCCTCAAGCAAGTAGTAGAGCGCAAAGCTTCTCAACCCGCGCCCGTGACGGAGCCAACACCCGCAGATACTACCCAAGTTCAATAGCAACTCATTAAACCAAACACATATGCTCAAGAAAATTCTTATCGGAATCGTAGCACTCGTAGTGCTTGTTGCCATCGTTGGATTTTTTATGCCGGAAAAAACAGAAGTCACCCGCACGGTAGCCATCAATGCCCCTGCTGATTATGTTTTTGAAGAAGTAAACGAACTTAAGAATTGGGGTCGGTGGTCTTACTGGCACCATACCGATAAAACCATGAAGCCTGCCTATGGAGACGTAACGGCCGGTGTCAATGCTTTTTATAGTTGGACCAGTGAACAGGGAGAAGGAAATTTGAAATTTACCGAGAGCGTACCGAATCAGTCTATCAAGTATGAACTGAATTTTGCCGGTGACCCCGCTGCCGGATGGTACACCTTTGAAAAAGATGGAGAGACCACTAAACTAACATCCGGGTTTTCATACGATCACGGAGCCAATCCATTCTCACGATTGATGGGCAAGTTTATGTTTGTGCCTGAGATGAATAAGGCTTTCGATTTCAATCACGACAAGCTAAAAGAGATTGCCGAAGCCAAACCTAAATTCACCGTCAATATTTCAGAAGAAAATACATCACCCATATCCTATATTGGTGTGAGTTCCTCGATGAGTTTTGAAGATCAAAATGCCATTAGTGCACAAATGGGTAAATCGTATGGAGAATTGATGACAGCCCTTACCAAATCAAAAGTACAAATGACCGGCCCTGCTTTTTGTTTATATCCAAAATGGGATGAAGCCACTAAAACCATGGAAATGGTATGTGCATTACCGGTACCGAACGATGCCAAAGTTCCTGCTAAATATAAAGTGATGCAGACCTCCGGAGGTAAAGTGGTGAAAGCTATCCACACAGGCGATTATGCAAATCTGGATGCAACACATAACCAAATCGACCAATATATTGCTTATAAGAAATTAGAGATCAGTGGTGCACCCTGGGAAGTGTATATTACTGACCCGATGGTTGAGAAAGACACCAGCAAATGGGTAACGGAGGTGTATTATCCTGTGAAATAACATGAATAATGTAGAGACGCATAATTATGCGTCTCTACATTATTCATTCATGTGCTCTCGCCTTTACCCGCGCCTCTTTCCACACTTCAACCTCTTTCTTTTTGGCAGCCAGTTCTTCTTCGGTAGGTTTGTAATCGATCAATGATTTAATATCCGGCTGGCCGGCATCTATCCAGGCCGTAAACCAAAAATCACCAATACACTTAATGGCACTTTTCATTTGTTTTTCCACCATGCCGTTGAGCATCTTATGATACTCTTTGGCATAAACCTGTGAATACACCTTCACCGTTTGTTTTCCTTTGGATTCAAATGTGTATTTCTTTTCCCCTGATTTTTCAGCAAGCTCTTTTTCAAATCGTAAGACAGAGTCAACGGCCAGGTGTGTCTCAATAATCGCACCCCATATTCTCAACTGCGGATGTTCGATGTACGTAGCGTTGCCAACAAAGAAGTCATAGTCATTGGAGAACAATTCCGGCAGTCTCGATTCCCAAAACCCATGAATGCCTTCCTGCCCTGTAAGCTGACCATTATAATTCTCCGTAGTGTGCAGAGGTACATGGGCATCAGCAATATAATGGCCTAACTCGGCTGATATGGTTACGATCTTATCAGGATTCCTTTCAAGAAAGGCGTCCCGCAACCGGTAGTGCATCACCAACACATGCCAGGGCAGAATACCATACGCCTTCAATGTATCTTCAGAATATTGCGCTACGGCTTCTTTCCAGTAGCGAGGCATTTTGTATGCTGCGCTATCTCCAAAATGATCCAGGTCGATATAATGTCGGGGAGCTTCCT
>JAKEEN010000210.1 GCA_022616575.1 Flammeovirgaceae bacterium | reverse complement strand
GTCCCAATCCTGAACCTTTGCTATCTGCATTGGCCCTGAAAAACATCCGGAAAATTTTCTCTACATACTCTTCCGCAATGCCGATTCCATTGTCCGTGAATAACGTTGAAATTCTCATCGACTAATAAAATGTTGGCATCGGCATCTTCAATAATCGAGGCGAATACCTCGTTCCAACTATTTGTTTCTACCTGTTCATACATAACCTGCTTGCTTCTAAAAACCGAATCTAGGTAACCAACTGTATTGAACGGAAAAGCCTGAAATGGTTTCAAGAATTATCAGGGAGTCTTGCTGAAATACACTTTGCATGTAATGTCTCATTCAAAACAGAAGATTTCGTGATGCCCGTTCGCCAAAATTCAATTATGCAAACGTATGCGATGAAACTTCCATCAACTGTCATCTTACTATCAAATGGAAGAGCCGGGTTTTGAATTTTACATGAGTGATAGATTAGGAATATGAATGGTGAGTGCTGATAAAACATATCCGCACTCACCAAGAGCTAAGCATGATCTTACACAGTAGCAACCTCTGCTAATTCTACTACCGGAAAGTCAACAACGGTGCCGGCTGTATTATTGAAGTAATTCGTGAATGTATTTAGGGCAACATGCCCGATGATCTCGGCTATTTCCCCCTGCGTAAATCCAGCTTCTTTAACTGCTTTTACATCTTCATCATTTGCTTTTCCCCTTTTCATCACCAGGATCCTGGCAAATTTTAATGCTGCATCTGTTTTCTTGTCAATTGATACTCCTGTTCTGGTGGCAAGCATGGTAGCCTCGTCAATTTTATTCAGGTTGGCCCCTAAATAGGTATGTGCTGAAGCACAATACTGACATTGGTTTGCTTCTGCCACCGCCAGTGCGATGAGGGCACCCAATCTATTACCTAGAGTACCTGCTGAAAGATTCCCGCTGAAATTCAGATAGGCCTCCAGCAAGGCCGATGAATTGCCCATGGTGCGCATCATATTAGGAATTACACCAAACTTTTTTTCGATCGATAAGAAGAGTTCATTTGTTTTACCTGAAGCCTGGTCAGGGTTTAGTGCTGTTAATCGTGTCATAATTTTTTATTTATTTATTGATGACACAAAACTGCGAAGGCGCGGAGGCTTAAAAAATGGATAGATAGCGTCAGGTCATGGATAGATTTCCTGCCCGGTTGAACCCAACCGTGTCGCGATATAACTGAGGGGATACATCTGCCGATTTTTTAAAGAAGCGACTGAAGTAGTATTCATCTTCAAAGCCAAGCTCGTAGGCAATCTCCTTCACACTTCGGTCGGTAAGGTATAATTCGCGTTTCGCCTCAATGACAATTCGTTCGTGGATAAGTTCAGTCAATGTTTTATTAAAGTGCGTCTTGCTTAATTTACCCAGCGCTTTGGGTGTGAGACTCAATAGATCGGCATACGCTGCCGGTGAATGCTTTTCTTTGTAATGTACTTCTATCAAATCCTTTAATCGCTGCAAGACAAAAGGTTGTTTATTGTTACCAAAATCCGTCTGTGCCTGCGGGTGTTGTTGCACTTTAATTCGTGAAGCATGAATCAAAAATATTTTCAGGTACGAAACCAGACTTTCATATTGAGCTAAGGAAGGGACAATCATCTCTTCCCTGAATTTATCAATAATCCTTTCAAACTCTATCGCACCGCTTCCAGGTATTTTAATTGAAGGTGGCTGGTAAATATTATTGAATAAGACACCATTGCAGGCAACTTCCTTTTGATGTTTTATGATACAGAAAAAATCGGGGTGGAAATTCATCACCACGCCCTCCAATGTCGACTCCGTCATTAGCATAAATGGCTGGTAGGGTGAAAAGAAAAGCATCGTTCCCGAAGCAAATTCATATTCAGAGAAATCAGCTTTGTATTTTCCTGTTCCTTTTTTAATCCATAGTATCGAAAAATAATTGAAGCGTTGGATGTGATCGAAACTATTATCAGGTTGGAGGGGACTAACCTTAAATGCCAACACGCCCGTTTGTGGATTGGTTAGTGTAAGCGGTGTATTCATATGTAATGCTTAGAACTGCATAGTTCCGGAAAAAATTCAGCAAGTCACATGGATTATTCCACCCTGATGATGGACAATTTACCCAATCTGATTGGATCGTTATTTTTTAAACTTGCTTACCAGCATAGCCAGTTTCTCTTCCATGCTTGGTTCCCTTTGCGGAGGCTTTTCATCTTTTCGTTTACCGGCAGGTTTACTTTTCTGTTGCACCGGAGAATCACTAAACGGATCGTTCTTCATAGATAAACCAATGCGCTTACGGGCAACATCTACTTCCGTAACGGTTACTTGTACCTTCTGCTGCACAGACACAACCTCATTGGGGTCTTTCACAAATTTATCGGCCAGGTGGCTGATGTGCACCAATCCATCCTGATGAACACCAATATCCACAAAAGCACCAAAGTTGGTCACATTGGTGACAATGCCTGGAAGCTTCATTCCGATTTTTAAATCCTTGATTTCATTAATTCCCTCAGTAAAGCTGAATACTTCAAATGTTTCGCGCGGGTCACGACCCGGTCTTTCCAATTCCGAAAGTATATCCGTCAGGGTTGGTAGTCCTACTTTTTCGGTGATGTAGCTTTTCAGTTCAAGTTGCTTTCTTAGTTCGGCACTGTTCATCAAATCTTTAACCTGACAGCCCAAATCTTTAGACATTTTTTCAACGATAGAATAACTTTCGGGATGCACGGCACTGGCATCCAGTGGGTTCTTTGCATCACGAATCCGTAAAAATCCGGCTGCTTGCTCAAACACCTTCTCCCCTAATCGCGATACTTTCATCAATTCTTCACGGCTTTGAAAAGGACCGTGTTGATTTCTGTATTCAATAATGTTTTTAGCGATTGATGAATTTAGCCCGGAAACATAGGACAACAATTCCTTGCTGGCTGTATTTACTTCAACACCGACAGAGTTTACACAACTCATCACCACATCATCAAGTCCTTGTTTTAACTTGACCTGATCAACATCGTGCTGATATTGACCTACCCCGATTGACTTGGGATCTATTTTTACCAGTTCTGCCAACGGATCTGTTAACCTCCTTCCAATAGAAACAGCCCCTCGCACAGTCACATCATAATCAGCAAACTCTTCCCTTGCTACTTCACTTGCCGAATAAACAGATGCCCCGCTTTCGTTCACCATCACCACTAATATCTTGTTTGATAGTCCCACGCCCTTTACAAACGCTTCGGTTTCACGGCTTGCTGTACCATTACCAATAGCAATAGCTTCGATATTAAATTTTTCGCAAAGCTCATTAATAATAGTCTTTGACTTAGCTGTTTCGCGTTGCGGTTCGTGCGGATAAATGTTTGTGTTGAATAATAATTTTCCCTGCTTGTCCAGGCAAACTACTTTACAACCTGAGCGAAACCCCGGATCCAGCGCGAGTACATTTTTTTGACCGAGTGGTGCAGCTAATAGAAGTTCTTTCAGATTGGTGCAAAAAACTTTGATGGCCTCTTCATCCGCTTTCATTTTACTTTCAATACGAACTTCCGTTTCAAGTGATGGACGAATTAATCGCTTATAGCTGTCTTTAATAGCCAGGCGAATCTGTTCCGTAGATGCATTCTCAGACTTAATGAACTTTTTTTCCATAGCAGCGATTGCGTCTTCTTCAGCTGGAAAAATATCGAGCATTAAAATTCCTTCCTTCTCTCCTCTTCGCATGGCAAGCATCCGGTGTGAGGGTACTTTGCTTATGGGTTCCTTCCACTCAAAATAATCTTTAAACTTTTGCCCGTCTTGCTCTTTTCCATTGAGCACTTTAGATTCGGCAACTCCCTGCTTCCAAAATAACTCACGAATATTCTTACGTGTCTCCTGGTTCTCGCTTATCCACTCAGCCATAATATCACGAGCTCCTTCTAAGGCCTCTTCTTCCGTATTAACTCCTTTTTCTGAATCAATGAAAGATGCTGCCAGTTCAGAAAGATTAATTTTCTGCTGGCTGAAAATTTTTTCAGCCAAAGGTTCGAGGCCTTTTTCTCTTGCGGCAGTGCCGCGCGTTTTTCGCCTGGGCTTGTAGGGCAGGTATAAATCTTCAACTTCAGCCAACGTTTCGGATTTAGCAATAGCTGATAATAATTCTGGCGTAAGTTTGCCTTGTTTCTCGATTGAACTTATCACAGCCTCCTTTCGCTTATCAAGCTCGCGTAATTGTTCAATGCGATCGCGAATGCCGGCAATCATTACTTCATCCATGCTTCCGGTCTGTTCTTTCCGATAGCGTGAAATAAACGGAATGGTGGCGCCTTCGGCTAATAAGGCGGCTACAGCATCAACATTTTTTTGAAGTACTGAAAGTTCTTTAGCAATCTGGGCTGTCCAAAGGGAAAGATTCTGCTCTACAGTCATAAATTTTTAGCGGGGATGCAAATTTAGAATTAGCCTATAATTTGGCAACTCTATTTTCGATTAAGAAATTTGAGGAAAATAAAAATCCCGATTATGGTAAAATAACCGGGATTTTGATTCAGGAATTAAGTTACGTTAGAATCCGGCCAGAGAAAATCCCAT
>JAKEEN010000209.1 GCA_022616575.1 Flammeovirgaceae bacterium | reverse complement strand
GACCGGGTTTCAGGCCTTATAAAGTATCTTTTCAGATCGTCCTTTCTTAAATACCTGCCTGCCTTTATTAATCCCTTTCCTGATTTCTTTCTGTTGTTCAACAGGGAGATCTATGATTTCTTTACATTCATCAGAGCAGCAGCCACTATATTTTTCTGCGCAATCTTTACACTGAATGAAAAGCAAATGGCAACCATCATTTTTACAATTGGTATGATCATCGCAAGGTTGGCCGCATTGATGGCAGACACTGATAATGTCATGGGTGATCCGTTCACCTAAACGTTCATCAAATACAAAGTTCTTTCCGATAAATTTATTTTCCAGGCCCAGGTCTTTGACCTGTCTTGTGTATTCAATTATACCACCATCGAGTTGAAACACATTCTTAAATCCTTTGTGCTTCATCCAGGCACTTGCTTTTTCACAACGAATGCCACCGGTGCAGTACATCAACAGGTTCTTGTCCTTGTGTTCCTTCATTAAATCTTCGGCAATCTGAAGTTCCTCCCGAAACGTATCCACATCGGGACAAAGGGCATTTTTAAAATGACCTACTTCGCTTTCGTAGTGATTGCGCATATCGATGATCATGGTATTCGGATCATCAGCCAGTTGATTGAATTCTTTTGCATTGAGGTGAACACCCGACTCGGTTACATCAAACGTACTGTCATCCAATCCGTCAGCAACGATTTTCTTTCGAACTAATATTTTGAGTTTGAAAAATGATTTACCATTATCATCAACCGCAATGTTTAAGCGAATACCGTTAAGCCATTCGATGCTGTAGAGGTAATCACGAAAAATATCCAATTTACTTTTTGGTGTGCTAATCTGAGCGTTGATACCTTCTGACGCTACGTAAATCCTACCCAGTACGTCCTGTTTACTTAGATTCAGAAACAACTCGTCTCTGAATTCTTTTGGATTTAAGAGGTGGTAGTATTTGTAGAAGGAGATGGTGATTCTTTCTTCAGAGGACTCGCGCATCTTTTCTTTAAGAAGGCGACCTTCAATTTTGTTGTGCAGAGCCATAAATTGATTAATAGCAGGTTAATCGGGGGCAAAGTTAATAGTTATCTGTTAATCGTAAATCGGGGGGTATTTTTCGATTAACGGATAACCATTAACGATTTCACAGTCTTGGCTCCAGTTCTCCTCTTATCAGTTTATTATACTCTTCGCAGGTAAGTGTTCCATGTTTCGAACAATAGGGGCAGGTTTTATATTCGTCACCCAATGGGTTCTTCTTTATAATAACGGTTGAACCTTTACAAACCGGGCACATAACTTTTCCGGTTGGGCCGCAATCAATTTCATAGTTACGGGAGAGGACATCAACCGCCTTTTTAGAATCATTTTTTTGTGACTCCACTAATCCAACCTCTGCTTTTTTTAATAAGTCAACAGCTTCTGTATAAAATTGCCCGGTTGTTCCTTTCAATTGAATGTATTTATTAAGCCAATCCACACTTTGTTTGTATTTCTCTAAGTACAAGGAGTTTTTACCGAAGTGGAAGGTAAGATCGGATGGAACCGCCCGCACATTATTTAAAACATTTAGTAGTTTTTCTTCGGCCTCTACGTATTTTCCAGAGTCCATCAGGACAACCGCCTCATCAAGTTGACGGGAAAGTTGTGCCTGCTTAATTTGTTGTTGTTCAAGTTTGTACTGCTCAATTTTATCGACTTGAGCAAAAAGTGAAACAGGAAATAATACGAGTGCTAAAAGTGTTACTCTCATGAAACAAATTCTTTCTTTGATAAGCCGAGCCATTCAAGTGCAGCATTGCTGAAAATATCTTCCTGTACTTGCCTGGATAACTTCATGTCTTCAATAAATTTTCCGATCGTTAAATCACCGAGCGGAAAGGGATAGTCCGATCCAAGGGTGATTCTCCTGGAGCCTTGCAATTTCAATACCAGTTCGAGCATAAGCGGATCATGCGTAATGCTATCAACCCAAAATTTACCAAGATATTGTCTTGGGTTAACCGGATTATCGATGGCAACGAGGTCAGGACGACACTCAAATCCATGTTCAATACGGCCAATGGTTGCAAGGAAGGAACCACCCGCATGGGCAAAGTTTACGCGGAGCTTAGGCAGTCGTTCAAAAATTCCACCAAATATCATTGAGCAAACAGCGCGGGCAGTTTCAGCCGGCATACCTACCAGCCAGGGGAGCCAATACCGTTGCATATTTTTTTGTCCCATCATGTTCCACGGGTGAACCAGCACCGCTAACCCTAAGCGCTCGCATGCCTCAAAGATGGGGAAGAAGCGTTCTTCATTCAGATTCTCATCGTTAATGTTTGATCCGACCTGAATGCCCACCATTCCCGCTTTTTTGATCCTCTCTAATTCTTGTATTGCCAACTCAGCATCTTGCATCGGTACGGTTCCGAGGCCGACATAATTTTTTGGATACTGTTCGACTAACTCTATAATGTGGTCATTCAGAAATCGGGACAACTCTTGGCAGTCAACCGGCTTTGCCCAATACGAAAACATAACAGGGATAGTACAAACCACCTGCACTTGAGTTTTGAAATGGGAGTATTCTTCAATTCGCAAATCGGCATTCCAGCAATTCTCTTTTATTTCTCTGAAGAATTGGTTGCCTCGCATCATTTTAGCGAAGCCTTTTTTATGGTGCTGTAAATAAATGAAATCGCCATACCCGAATTTTTCGCTCCAGTTGGGCATTTTTTTCGGAAGGATGTGCGTATGGGAATCGATTTTCAGCATGTCTACGTTGGCGAATCCTGCAAAGGTACGATTGTTTCGTTAATAGTTAATCGTTATTTGTTAATAGAGGGCAAGGGTTGAGGGCGATGCGTGTAATGTCTGCTTTAATTTTTTAGTTTCAAGGACTCATCCCTCGCTCATCCACACACAACGATTAACCATTAACCATTAACGGATAACGACTAAGAAGCCTTACGCTTAGGCACTGGATCATAACCGCTTGTTCCCCACGGATGGCACCGGGCTATTCTTTTTGTGCCAAGCCAAATACCTTTAAATACTCCCCACTCCTGAATGGCTTCGATTGCGTATTGTGAACATGAAGGTGTATGACGACAATGTGCACCCAGCATAGGTGAAAGCATGGACTGATACATGCGGATGGGGAGT